>DAOTXB010000161.1:0-14527 GCA_034435575.1 Anaerolineae bacterium | reverse complement strand
CATAAACGGATACTATCAACTCACAGTGATCTAGTCTCCTATAGAGGGTTGTCTTGTTTGCCGGTGGGTTCAGCCACAGGTGATAGAATATTGATCGTTCAATTTTGATTCAATAACCCATTACTCGTCCATCGGCTCCGTCAATTTTTGGTGCAGAATCTTCGTGATCTGCTCGATGTGAGTGATGTCATGCGTGGCGACCTGCATCGCGGCATCGGTCATGGTAAACGACTCGCGTTCAGGATGCACTCCGTTGCGCTCCCACGCGGGTTCGGGCAAATCTTTGAAGAACATGATAAAGCGCTCCCGCGACATCTTCAGCGCTTGCAACACCTGCTGTAAATCCTGTGCATTATAATCGTTCTCAATCGCAATCAACTCATGGTCATAAGCGGGGAGTTGTGGCGTATCCTGCTCCAACATCATCACGGCACGTCCATAAAAATACCCGTCAAAATCGCGCAGATGACACAAAACTTCTAGTGTCGTCCAGCCATCGCCACCGTCGCGGTAGGTGGTCGCGTCCTCCTGCGACACCTCGCTGATGATGTTATTCAGGGTGCGGAAGGTGCGATCCATCATCCAAATTGTGGTCTTGCGTAATATGGTATCGTTCATGGGTGTGTATTTGTGTCCTTTCACATCGCGTACTTTTGCGATTAAAATACGCTATTGTCAACAGAGGCGCTACACTTTATCGCCCTAGACTATTTAGAAGTTACGTAGTTCACAGTTTTTAGTTTTCAGTTCGCTATCAATAAAGCATTTTGTTCTTAGCTTATCGTCATATTTTACTACTGACTAACAACTAATCACTGATTACATTGTGCAAGTGCGTGAGTCCTGACTATTATAGAGCCCTCTGCTTTACAGAATAATCCGAAACGAGAAACAATGTTTGATTTTACCGCATTTCCTACGTTAGAAACGAACCGGCTCATACTGCGTCAGATTGTCTCCAGAGATGCCACAGCCATTTTTAGGATTCGCGGTGATTATGAGGTCACGAAATATAATAGTGGTGCGGCGTATCGTACCATCGAACAGGCAGAAAAGCTGATTATGGCGATTCAGAAAGCGTATACCGACAAATCACAGGTACGCTGGGGGATTTCGCTTAAATCTCATGGGAACGTAATCGGGATGTGCGGTTACAATTATTGGAACAGGGAAGACCATCGCGGGTCAATCGGCTATGATCTGCTACGCGAGTATTGGGGACAGGGCATTATGCCAGAAGCCTTAAGCGCGATTCTGGACTTCGGTTATACTCAGATGGGGTTAAACCGGATTGAGGCAGATGCGAGTGTGTATAATACCGCGTCCATCCGGGTGTTACAGAAACTTGGCTTTGTGCAAGAAGGTTTACAACGGGAACAGTATTATGAAGGCGACCAGTTTCATGATCTTGTGCTGTTCAGCCTTATAAAGCGCGAATATCAACAGGAGACATCATGAAAGATGCATTGCTAGTGCCCTTAGAGCAAATTGATCTAGCGACCCATACCTTGCTCTCTGCCACAGAATTGAGCTTTCAGAATCAACAGATTGTGCAGTCTATTCAAGACGGTACCCAGCAGATGATCGAACTCGTCGCCAGCATCCCCGACCTCACATGGGAAAAAGCGCGTGAAGTCTTGAGCTTTGAATCACGGTCTTATCTTGCGTCGATCATCGGTTATGCTGAGATGTTATTATCAGATGTGGAAGACGACATCGAACCAGGGGATCAATTGACACCGGAGCAAATGGCTTTAGTCCATAAAGTTCGCCAGCAAGGGAAAACTGTGTTCAATCGTCTGATTCGTCTTGAAGGTTAAGCGCATAAACTGCCTGAAACTGCTGTATGCACAGGCGCTAAAACGGAGAAACAGCTATGGATCAAATTTTGCCATCTCTCGCCAGCATCATGTACCAATGCAAGGCATTGCTCAATGATCCACACGCGCCCTTAACCGATGGCGAACCACAAGCGTTTACACGCATCATCCACGATAAAGCCCAATCATTACATCGTCAGCTTGTGCCGATCATCAACGCTTTGCAAACACGTCAACCCGGTGACTCCTTCCCCGGTGATATGCACGATTTACGCACCCCACTTGTGTCAATCATCGGTTATAGTGATATTCTTGTTGAAGGCATGGCGGGCGAGCTGACCGAAAAACAACGTGAGACATTCATAGAGATTAATACCTGTGGTACGGATGTCCGGCTTGCGATGGAAAAACTTTACGAAATGGTTGATGCAGAATTACACGAAACATAAAGCGAGGGTGCTTTGGGCGGGACAATTCTCAACGTTTTTGCCGTAGCGTTTGGCAGTATGGTCGGCTTGGTGGTGGGCAATCGCCTTTCCGTAAGAATGCAAGAATCTGTCGTGACCGGTCTGGGGCTGGTCACATTTTTTGTGGGCGTGGATAACGCGGGGGCGAGTGGCAACATCATCGTTCCACTATTGAGCATTGCCATCGGTGTTATCATTGGCGAATTATTACGCATTGACGTGTTATTGGAGAATTGTGGCGCGTGGTTACAGGCGCGGTTTAGTGGCACAGATCATACGGGCGCGGTTGATGCAGAGACGACACATCATATCGGCGTAGCGGGTCTACATGATCGTGAACGGTTTATCACCGGTTTTGTCACGGCGAGTCTGGTGTTTTGTGTGGGACCGTTGACCTTTCTCGGCGCGATTCAGGATGGCATGGGTTTACGGATCGGCTTCGACCAACTGGCGATCAAGAGTGTGCTGGATTTGTTCGCGGGGATGGCATTTGCGGCGAGTTTTGGCATCGGCGTGTCGTTTAGCATCATCACCATTATCGTGGTGCAGGGCGGGCTAGCATTAACCGGGGCGTTGGTGGGTGATGTGATGACTGAGCCGATGATTAACGAAATGACCGCTACCGGAGGCATCATTTTAATAGGATTGGCGCTGATTTTGCTGGATATTAAGAAGCCACGTATGGCAAACTTTCTGCCTGCATTGGTGATTGCTCCGGCACTCGTCATCGGTGCGGATGTACTCGGAATCAACATTTATCCGCTATAAGCCGATGCTCCCATGCGTGGTTGCCCCTCGTATTCGCCCATAGAGCAGGTTACAATTTAGCGATGCCGACACCATTTTCTCACCTAGAAATTGCACAGCGTTTATTAGCCGATACCGCTTTACCGGAAACCTATCGTGCACTGATTCATAAAGAACGTCCGGCGTTTTTGTTGGGCAGTATCGCCGCTGATGCACGGGTGGGCAATGGTTCCCCGCGCGATGTCACCCACTTTTATGCGTATGGCGACTTTATCACCGAACGGGTGTGGCGCGTGATGACCCGCAAAAACCCAACATTGATGACCCCAAAATCTGACCCACATCGTGCCTTTATCGCCGGTTATGTAGCACATATCACCGTCGATGAAAATTGGACGATGCGTATGGTCAATCCACATTTCATTGATCGAGAATGGGCAGACCGCATGCACCGTTTTTTCATCCTGCATATTTTGCTGTGTTATATGGATGCGCGTGACCTTGATCGATTGCAGGATTGGCACGCCAATACGCTCAAAGAAGCGACTCCGGTGGATTGGTTACCGTTCATTGCGGATGAAGACCTGATAACATGGCAACAGATGATTTATGACCAGGTCAAGCCGGGCGGACACGCACGCACATTGGAGATTTTTGGCGGACGCATTGGCAAAACAGTTGACGAAATGCAGACGGTGCTTGAATCACCACAAATTATGCAAGCGCAATTGTGGGCGCATATCCCTCAGGCAACATTGCAGACCGTTGAAGACCAATGTTACATCCACGCCCGTCAAGAGATGATTCGGTACTTAGACGCAACTGAATCATAAGAGGCAGGGCTTAGAAACAGAGCTTATGGCAGACAATTCCCCCATCCATACCTTACCGGATAATTATATAGAGGTGAACTATCTTGACCTCACCAAAGCTGGCAGATTGATCTGGTTGAATGTGCTCTCATTCCTGTTATTGTTGCCGTTTGTGGTGCTGGTCGCGTGGTGGAGCACTGTGGTCGATCTCATCCGCGAACCCTATAGCATCGGCACGGTGAACGCTGTGGTCGGTTGGTTAGGTGTGATTCTCGTCTTCGGGGTGCATGAGTGGCTTCATGGCGTGGGCATTCGGCAAGCAGGGCACACACCGCGCTATGGATGGAAAACCGCCGGGTTTGGCTGGATACAGATTCCGTATATTTTGTTCGCTACGGCGGATGGTGCATATTTTCGTCGTAATGAGTTCCTGTGGATTGCGTTGTTGCCGGTGCTGGTCATTACGCCTGTAGGTATGGGGTTGATGCTCATCGTGCCACAGGAGATCATGGGATATGTTGCTATCGCAGTTGTGCTTAATGGTGGCGGGGCGATTGGTGATCTGTGGATGACATGGGTGACAATGCGCTATCCGTCAAGTGTGCTAGTCCAGGATGAAGAAGATAGCATCCGTATTTTCGCACAGATGCTATGAGGTTTATGGGTTTGTTGCCGGGGCGAGCGGTAGCTCTACCCAGAAGATTGACCCACCATCAGCCGGAAAGTCCGCGCCGACAGTACCTTTCATCAGTTCAGCCAGATTCTTCACAATCCATAATCCGAGTCCGGTGCTCGTTTCCTGCGCCGTTGGGCGGGTGCTGAGTTTGCCGAATTCGGTAAAGAGCAGATGGCGTTCGCCCGGTGGGATCCCTTCGCCCTGATCGGCAATATTGATTCGTACTGTAGCCACATCGGTACTTGACCAGATGCTGACCGCTGAGTCTTTCGGACTGTATTTTATCGCATTGCTCAACAGATTATTGACAACCTGTGTTAGGCGGGATAAATCTGCCCGAACATGCCCGTCTGAATTCGCGATATTGATGGTGATGTCTTTACTTTCTGCCGTTGGATTATATTGAATCACGGCATTATAGATGACCTTTTCTACCGCAACCGCATGCATGTCGAGGTCAATCTTTCCGCTTTGTAAGACGACGACATCAAGAAAATCCTCGATCACTTCTTGCATCGCATCCAACGAGATGGCGACTGTATCCATCATTTGTATGGCAACAGGATCATCCGCCACACTATCTCTAAGCACATATTCTGCCATGCGAATATTCGCCAGTGGATTTTTGAGATCGTGCGATGCGACACGGAAGATTTGATCTCGCACTTCTTGTGCATTTTCTAGCTCACGGATGGTTTCTTCACGTTCATCCTGCAACCGTTTGAGCTTCATCTGTGTGGCAATCCGCGCCATTGTAATGTTACGGTCAAGCGGTTTGGTGATGTAGTCATTAGCGCCGATCTTTAACCCTTCTACAATGTCAGGGCTTGCGGAAAGCGCGGTGACTAGAATCACGGGTAATTCGGTCATTTTGTCCTGCTCACGGATGCTACGCAAAACATCTAGCCCATTCATACCGGGCATCATAATGTCTAACAACACCATGTCTACAGGGGTGTTCTCTAGAAAATCGAGGGCGGCTTCGCCCGAAGCAACGCATGATACATTGTAGGTGTTTCGCAACATATGTTCCAGAAGGAAACGGTTATCGGCATCATCATCAACAACGAGGAGATGGGAAGTATCAATAGACTGTTCAGTATCGGAATCTGCGCTGGTTGAAAATGCAACCATGATTTCTCCAACAGGTAACTTCTGTTTATCTTAGAATACTGCGAAAAAACTTGAAAAACAATGAAAAAAGTTATAAGTTTACGTGGTTAGACTTACGTCTTAATTACACTTACCTTATTGTATGATTGATTATTCAAATGTCAAACCCTATCGGTATAGGGTATTTGTACTATTCCATCAATTATTCCGAACGGATTTCTAACGATTTTCGCATAGAACATAAATTCGATTAGTGTTATAATTTGGCACCTGAAGTTATGGAGATCATCGCCAATGTTGAACATAACCCCGTCTGCTGAACAATTCTCATGGAGTGTGGATTCGTTGTTTGAGATACCACAAGCGGATGCACCTCAGGCAAATTTACAGCATCCAAAACGGGCGCTTGATGACCCTGCATTGTTGGTTCTCAAAGCAGAGATGCGGCGCGAATTACGGCTGGAAATTGAACATATCCGCGCCACCTTAAGAGAAGAATTTTATACATTAGTGCAACAGTACACAGCGATGATTGAAGACAACAACCGTCGCGCTCCTTTGCCGATGCCCATGCGCTGAGACCATTATAAGAGACATAACGATACCCGGCACATGGTATTAAGCGCTAATTACACCAATCCGCTTCACAAAAGGGTTCTGATGCGAGCGTCAATACATCGGGCAAGGAGTCGAACTCGTCTTGTGTGATGCTGGTAAATTGGAAGTCTACAAAAACTTCAAAATCGTCTCCGCTGACCAACATCATGTTCGAGAATTGTGCCGGACTGCGCCCAATGGGTGTAAATATAGTGTCAATCGGGATCACACCCAGTCGTTGTACCGCACCACGATCTACAAATGCCACTGCAAATTCACTGTTAATCACACCATCACCCGCCACGATTGTGGGGTCTTGCACAATGCTTCCGTTCAAGACCGGATTCGCCAGCAAGTTCACCTCTGCAAAGCGACTCGCCTCAATTTCGACCTGTGAACAATAATCTTCTGCGTTTTGATCCACAAGCGGCGTGAATAAGCCGTTGATTTCCAGCAGACCGACAAGGGCTTGTGTCGCGCGTCCACACGACAACAGCGGATCATCGCCGTTCCATGTTGCCGGGCGGGAGGTACTCTCAAAGACGACATCGGCTAAAATCTCCAGATCATGACGGGTATCACGGGCAATGGCATATTCTGTGCTGGCAACCGCGCCAAACCACCCAGCCGGACGCACACTCGCGCCCAACAACGCACCGACCAATATTTCCAGATCTAGCCGTGTGAGGAGCATCAGATCAGGATTGTCGATGTCTGTGCTTGTCAACCCACTCCATCCTGCCGGACGTTCGCCCAAATCTAACGCAGAATCCGCGAGAATATCCAGATCAGCACGTACGCGAATCAGGATTGAGAGCGTTTCGTTATCGCTCGTGTCCGTATCTGTGGATTCTGTAGACACTTGTTCATCAGTCGTGACAGGCTCACCCACGGTCACGGGCGTTTCTTGAATCACCACGGGCGCATCTGCACCGGGACCCGTCACGGCGGTTGCTTGTTGTGGCACTGCTGTGGGTAGTCCGGGTGGTGGTCCACTATTATCCGGCGGCGCTTCTCCACCGGGACCGGATGGTACGCCGTTGGGGTCTTCGGTGGCGGCGGGGGGTGGCGGTCCACCCGGCGGTGGTTGGGCGGCAACAATCGCCACCATCATTAGCAAAAATACACTGGTGATTGCCATAAGAGAAATAGCGCGGGTTAAATTACGCACAGGCAACACTCCTTATTTATCAATTCAAGGTCACTAAAATCCATTATAACCCCGCATAATATTCACTGCATTGAGAATGCGTGAGATATGTTGTGCCTATAGTGTCTGATTATCGCGCAGATAAACGGGATATTTGGGATAACATAATAAAAACGCCGATCTGCATCATGTGCGAATCGGCGTAGGTGATGAAAATTTTACGGTTTTTGTTTATTGGCGTGGATACTGTCCGGTATCCGATGGATTGGTCGGGTATGCGCCGGTATCAGTTGGACGGCGATATTGTGCATTCGGTGGCATCTGTGGCGGATAGGCTGGTTGTGGTTGACCCCCACCCCGGAAGAAGATCAGCCCGATAATCAAACCGAGGATTGCCATGAGCAACATTGCACCCACCGCACCCGCGCCCGCAACTAACGCCCGTTCGACTAAATCATCTTCATTAGTCGCCGTTTCTACATCAGTGTTGGCGGCGGTCACGACGATGCGCTCTCCACCATATTCCAGTACAGGCGGTGCCACGCCACTTTGAATACTGACGGTCATGTTATCGCCGGTGGTTGCGGTAAAATCCGGGCTGGTGACCATCATCGTGTATTGTTGAGAACTCAGATTCAGGAAGCAGATGACCCCATTGCCAGCAGTCGGTGAGTCCTCCATAATTGCCGTTTGCACGATGACATTATTGACATCCATCAAGACCGCGCCAATACCTCGCGTAATCGCAGGGTCACCGCCATCGCGCACCCCATTGCCATTTCTGTCTTCATAGGCACGCAGGCAAAATTGACCATCATTTTGTGCGATCAATGTGGCGGGCATGGCAAGTACCATACACACCACAAGACAGCCTAACATTATCCGTCGTAAGTTCATGTTCCGTCCTTTTCTCACGCAGTTAACGGCGACGGAGCAGGAGCATTGCCCCTAAACCACCGATCAGCGTTAAACCTGCCAGACCGAACACGATCAAGCCGCTGATTTGTAGTAATTGATCGGTATTATCTTCGTCGTCTGTCGTATCTTGCAAAACCACCTCTTGCGCGACATCATTGGCGTTGGCGGGGGGCGGTTCAATCGCCTCTACACCTTGCGCCGCACCAAACGCGACGTTTAATGTAGACCCGGCTTGCACACGCAGGCGCAGTTGGTCGGATGTTGTCAGTCCATAACCAGTAGGCGCGACGGCAACCGCCACGTATTCACCCGCTTCAAGGTCATTAAAACAGAGTGGTTCCGGTGTGTCATCGGTTGCAAGTGCCTCTACAGATTCACCGTTGAGGTTTAATTCAATCTGTCCACCGCCAAGATATAATTCATCCTGATCTTGAATGCGGTTCATGTTCACGTCTTCAAACATATTGACACAGACCAACCCAATTTGTGCATTGGGGTCAATATTGTTTTGTGTGTCCGCATTCGCCACCGGCGCGGGTGGTGCATCGGTTGGTGTTGGTGGAATCTCCGTCTCAGTCGGCACAACCGTAGGGTCTTCTTCCTCTACCTCATCGGGTGTGTCTTCGTCTGTGGTCTCTTCATCATCAGCCGATTGTTGGGCAACGGTGTCCTCGTCTGCCGTATCTTCGTCTATAGTATCTGCATCACTGGCATCGTCGTCATTAGTTGCGTCAGCTTCATCATCAGTTGATTGTTGTTCGTCGGTGGTGTCTGTATCATCCGAATCATCCGCTGAATTATTGTTGTTACCAAAAGCGGTGTCTCCCAGATCGCTGTTTGGTGTGCTGATGGTTTCGTCATCCTGCGTATCCTCGTCCGGTGGGTCTTCATCTTGAGCATTTTCTTGTGGTGGACGAATCAAGATTTCTTGCCCGATGGATAAGAATCGGATGCTGGCGAGGTCGTTGAGTGCGACGATTTCATCACGGCTGACACCATAAGCTACCGAAATCGCATCTAAAGTATCGCCAGAACGCACCACATGCACGATAGAGCCATCAGAACCCGCACCTTGAGCACTGACAAACGGTGCGATGGGCGGGGCTGTGGGCACCGGGGTTGCGGCGGGTGTTCCGACGACATTTGCAGCACCACCAGCAGTACCACCCGCGCCACCAATGCTGACGACAGCATCATCCCAATAAATACCGTTGCCCTCTGTAGGCACGGTCTGAGTTGCATAAAGGAAGAGTGTGACGGCTGTGCCAGTGGAAGTCGCGCTGACGTTTAATTGACGGAAACCGTTGGATGCCAGTTGATTCACGCCCCATGTTGACCACACAATATCGCTATCAAACGGGTTGTTACCGCCATTAGGATCAATCCCGATACGCGCCTGTGAGTTGGCAATACCGGCGTTTTCTCCGGCAATGTTCATGACGAACCATGCGCTTGCGGTTACGTTAGTGTCTACTGGCACAGCCACACTCTGATACACCGCGGCGGTAAAGGTCGCCTGTCCACGCGCAACTTCCTGTGAGCGATTACCGGAGCGGACAAAGCCAAAACCGGCATCACTACGCGGGAAGCCATTCGGGATACGATTCTGCCATGTATCTGTCCGGGGTGATTCTGTAAACCAGCCGTCCCATGCAGGGGCAACGTTAAATGTCGTGCCGCCATCACCGTCTCCGGTGCCAGTGGCGACGCGCTTCCATACACCCGTAAATTCAAAGCCGGGGTCGTTCAGCAAATTTCCGGTCGTATCTGTTGTATCCTGTGCGCCTGCTGTCATCATCAACGATGAGACAAGCACCAGAACGAATATCATGTTAATAAGCCTGAGTTTAGGCATTCTCTACTCCAAAACGTTCATAGTCTTTCCGGTTGCCGCGAAACACAAACTATCTACGCGACGGTATGAGGCGAAATTATAACATGACGACGACATAAGCTGTCAACCGTAAGGCAACATCGTTGTCAAATCGCTGGTTTGGTGTGCAGGCGGGGGATAAAAAATGACCAACAGAAGCGGTCATCAGAATTTACTTAGTCTTGTAGAGGCAAATTAGCGTGTGCGTTGATCGTACCAGCATGCCATCCCATTGAGTGTTTCCGCGATATGCAACCCCACCATTTGTAGGTCGGTTTCTGCATTGTAATGGTCTAACGGCACAATTTCTTCACGCGGTTTTTCACGGTCAGGATCAGCGGGTGCGGATAGGTCGATCTCATCATGATGGAACAGGCGCAGGAAATCTCCCCCACCCAGATGCAAATTTAACTCACCATGATAGATTGTGCGCTTTTTGCCCCGTTTGTTCACCTCTTGCGTGACATATAGCGATTGCACATCGCCTACTGATCGCTCCCAACGCGGGCTTTTTCCTTTTAGCGCTATGATAGATTGCGCCTCGCCGTCAATGACAATGCGGTTGGGCTTGGTGAGGATTTCATATAGGCTATAAAGCACAATGCCCGATAAAATCACAGCGACCACCAGACCGAGGTAGGGCAAAAGTTCCGGATTCGGGAGCATTGTCCCCGCATTGGGGAGCGCAAGGTCAGTGGTGAGAGTGGTGAGTGACAGCACAATATAGGCGATGACCAATAAGCTGTACCACACAATACGGAACAGGCGGCGTGTTACCCATCGGCGTTCACGGACAATTTGTATCTGATTGTCGCCAGTCATGTCTGCCGTCCACATGCCCACATTGATGGGCAAAATGTCTAGTGGTGGTGGCGGGGCTTTCTCTTCGCTTGGTTGTGCTCTAGGTTCGATAAAGCCGAAGGGTAAATTGAGCGTGCGCGATAAACTTTCGCCGGCTTCGCGGGCATGCCCAAGAAAGACGTTGCGTTCGGGGTCTGGCCAGGACGCAATCTCGCACCAGCGACTGCCCCGTGCGGATGCCAGATCGTTAATCAACAGTAAGCCAAGGTGCCAGCATGCATCTTCATTTGACCAGCCAAGAATCACCTGACGAATATACTCCACCGGCAAAACACCGTTCGAGGGTAAACGCCGTGAACGCGCAAATTCTTCTGAATAACGGACGGGGTCACCCTGTGTGATGTTCACAACCTGTGTTGAGTTGCCCTCTTCGTCGCGGGCAAACAATTGCCAGCTACCGTTGTCAATATTGATGGAGAGATTCTCTGCCGCAGAAAGTTGACTCATATGCCCAGATTTTGTCTTTGTCCGGTAAAAAAGTTGACGGCATCAAGCGATTACCGTGTTATGGTCTGTACCACAGCATGATATTGTACAAAACAAACAGAGATGTTACAGACAGTCAACTATTATCGCAGATGTATGCTAAAGAACAACCCTTGAGTAATGCCGTACAGACATGCCCTCTTATGAACAGGCGTCCGGTATGGTCGGCGCTAACATACACCGCAGACCTCCCCGTTGAGGGAAATTTTGCGACAATGTGTAATAAGTGCTGTATTCATGCTGTCCACATCATATCAAGAGATTAAGAGGGAAGGCAACCGGTTATGAAAGTAGCGATTATGGGTGCGGGATTTGTCGGGGGAAGTCTTGCAAAAGGGTTGACCCGTGCCGGACACGAGGTCATGCTCAGTTCGCGGAATCCACAGAGCGAGAAAATACAAACCTTACTTGCGGAGATTGGTGCGGGCGCACAGGCGGGCACCATCGCGGAAACCTTCGCCTATAGCGATGTGATCGCGCTTGCACTTGGTGGGGATGCCGTTGGCGATGTGATCCAGAAGATGGATGACTGGTCGGGGAAAATTGTGCTCGATATGACACAGGGATCGTTACGTGATTTAGCCAGAATCACCGGGACTGCGGTGGTGAAGGTCTTCAACAGCATCGGCGCGGAGCATTATCAGACTCCTGATTTCGATGGACAGTCCGCGACCATGCTCTATTGTGGCGATGATGCCGATGCCAAAGCGATTGCCGCGCAATTAGCGTCTGATCTCGGCTTCGATGCGATTGATGCGGGCGATTCCAGTGCAAGCGATCATCTGGTCAATCTGGCGCGCCTCTGGATTCATCTGGCGTTCCAGGCAGGTTTAGGGCGTGATTTCGCCTTTAAGGTGCATCGGCGTTAACTCTGCGTAGCCAAGCATGATGAGGGAGTATGTAACGGTTAGTTGTGGTGGATGTATTGCACGTTATCATGTGCGTAGTCACGCAACAATTTTCAACCACCTGCGAACGTATATCCCGTAATACGCTTAAATCTGCCGTCAACGAGATAATTGACTACGGCGAACAATGCTAAAATCTTGACTGCGTCCTCACACTTGTTCCCATGATGAACTGTTTTCAGGTAGAATTTTTCTTGTAGCAAGTTCGATATAATTACTAGAACTATGTGAGCTATTGAAGGGTTGCAAGAAATGGGTAAAAAACCTTTTGTCCGACTATATGACGCTGTGGGTGTTGGTGTAATCGTTCACTTTCCCTCTGGTGTGATTTATTCGAATCAAGCAGGAGGGCACTCATGTCTACAACCAGAAATCGAAGGTGTTTACGTGCCAATTATTAATGATGTTGTAGATCAAGAAGGCATGCTCAATGCCTACTTCACCGGACACAAATGGAATGGAGCCTGCTCGAATGGTATCGATACAGCCGACGCAGACTTCATTGATGGAGTTCTAAACAAGTCAGTATTCACTAGCTTCATCAAAGTTGACCGGACTAAGCTTGCACAGTCTTATGAAGCCTGGATATTTGTGAAACTAAGTGATCAGCCTGACTCACCTGTAACGACATACGATTCGTCTACTGGCGAAGGCAAAACTTACTACAATAAGACAGTCCATGATAGTGACTATGACATAAGTGTCACGCTTTATCCTCTGTATGGTTTCGGCACAACAACAGGCGTTCTCACATGGACAAACAGTGACTAGCCAAGAGCATTGCAGATACCATGTGAGTTAATCGCAAAATGGAAGACAAAATGAAAATTGTGGATTGGGAAACACTCAACGCCGTCGAATTACCAAAGTGGCTCGTTGGTCTCACATCAAAAGACAACGTTCGCCGTTTTAATGCTCACAGAAAGCTCGCGGACTATCTGGGAAGGCATGCTAGTGCATTAGGCACAGGAGATTTTAACTACAATCGTGTGCTGAGCACAGATGCACCTGTGCTAATTATGCCGATTTTTGTCGAAATGTTGAAAGATGCAACAGTTATAGAACCACTCATCGTTGTGGAGTTTATTGAGGAAATGTCCGGTTACTGGAAAGAACCTCAACTTGGGCAGGCTCAACGACAACGCGCTGAAAAAATTTTGGCGCTTATCCAGCAAGAGTTCGATTTGTGGGTAACCATGTTAGATCATCCTAATCCTGATGTTCGAGTTCAAATTATAGAGATATTTTCTAACTTCCCCGAAAAGAATAAGATTATTGCACCTTTGTTGTTGAATCACCTCAAAAAATATCAAGCAAACGATGATATTGAAGCTTTGACATTGTTAGGGGCACTATATAGCAACATCCAATCAGAAAGACATTCTAATTCTTCTTTGAGGCAAGATTTTCTGCACATTTTAAACCAATGGATTGAACAAGCAACTTATCCAACAATTGTGCTAGCAAATACAGCCTGCTATCTGATTATGTTGGAGGAAAATGCAGTTTCAAAAAACGCTGTTGATACTTTAGTGAATATCCTCATGTACGCGGACTTTACCGATCCTATGGCTGATTTACATCTTGCTAGTTTCTGGGTGGATGCACTGTTATCGCTTGGCACCGACCAAGCCACACAAAAGTTGTTGGCGATATTTGATGCTCAAGCAGATGAGAATGCTATTATTGAGGTGAGTGCGATGCTGTTGGAATTGCATTTCGGTGACGGAGATGTACATGCTATCTATATAAACGCGCTAGATGAATACGGGAAAAAGGCATTCCCAAACGGAATTCACATCCGAGTAGAACGTAATTCCCAACTTTCCAATAGTCCTAGACAAAACCCTACAGACCTACAGAGAAAAATTCTGAAGCACTTTGTTCAAAAAGAACAATTGTGGAATATCAAAACCAATCTTTTTCAAATCTACCATTTGCCAGCTTCTAGAGCTAGCTTGGAGAAATTGATACTATGATTTATCTCGAGTATCTTCTTAATTCCTAATCACTCAACCTACGGCGGGCGGAATCAGCTTCGTCATCGGCGAGGAGGCGCTTGATTTCCTCCGTTTCCAATTCATCCACATAATGCGCGA
>DAOTXB010000160.1:0-14417 GCA_034435575.1 Anaerolineae bacterium | reverse complement strand
TTGAAACCATTGCTCGTGAATTCAAAGGTCTGGAAGTCCGCAAGACTTGGATCGGTACGGAAGTCTTCCTGACGGTTTGAAGGCACACCGATGAGGCTGATGTCACCGGCGATAAAGCGTTCTACACCAACATCTGAGTTCGGAACGCTGAGGTAGACCCATTCTTCAGGAACCACGTAGCCAGCGAAGGCATCCGGGTAGTTCTGATCAGAAAGCAGGCTTACGCGCTGACCGGGGTCGAATTCGAGATCAAAGAACGGACCGAAGGTCACTTCTGGAATACGGCGCGGTTCTTCATTCATCGCGGCAAGGTCGTCACCATACAGTTCAGAGAAAACGTGTTCCGGCACGACTGCGGCATCGTTGATGTCTTCAAAGGCGATGCAGTCCGCTGATGCGAAGGTTACGAGGACGGTGAAGTCATCGACTGCTTCGATATCAATGATTGAACCACCGGCGGGTGTGCCGTCGGCAAGGGTTTCAAACATGCTGGTACGCGGTGAGTCAAGTTCACCACTACGGATTGCTTCAGTTGCCCATATATAGTCGGCGGCGGTAATTTGTTCACCATCGCTCCAGAAGGCATCCTGACGTAGTGTAAAGGTCACCTGTGTACCATCTTCACTAAATTCCCAACCAGTGGCAAGCGCGCCAGGCTGATTTGGTTCAGAAGTTCCTGTTTGCAGGTTGATGGTGAAAAGTGACGGGTAGAGCCAATCGTATACATCGGATGATGTGGTGTCGCCACCGACTAATGGGTTAAAGGTTGCCGGATCATCGCCACCGGGATTGGACCATACGATGATACCACCTTCGCCGGGACCAGGTGTGTTGTCGTCGATAGGAACTACGCCTTCGCCGAATCCACCCTCATCATCCTGCGCTACTACGGGTAGTGCGAGGACGGCGATTGTTGCCAGCACTGCGACGAGTGCCAGCATTTTAGAAAAGTGCTTCATACCATTCTCCTTAAAAGTAAATAACTTGTTATCAGCAATCTCCCCAGCGCGTGCTCGATTGTGAACTACTTATTTTAATCTAACGCGCATTTAAATTGCTGACCTTCCCAAAATATCCAATAATTGACAATATCACAATAGTTTAAAAAATCTTGAATATTGGGAATTTATTCTATAAGTCGATCTGAGGAGATTCCTACAGCATACTGTACACGATAATTAGTGATTTTTCATATAGTCACCAATTATTGGCAGATTTGATGTATTGATAGGCTTCGTTGATCACACGAAAACGCACTTCTGCTTCATCCTTTGGGAGTTCGCTTACATCAGGATGGACTTCACGCACTAACTTCCGGTACGCGGCTTTTACTTCGGTTTGCCCTGCATCGGACGTTATACCAAGTTGCATATAACATTCGTCTAAAAATGATTTTAGGGGAGATGCTCCCGGTACATTGCCATTGCCTGCGCCGGAGCCCTGTTGATTATTTGACCATGTGCGAAATGTACTCCAATCTTGCCAGCGTGTATTGCCTGTACTGCGTCGACGTTGTTGGCGTTTGCGTTCACGATGGCGACGATAATCATTTTCTTTCCAGAAGGCAGGCGAGTCAAAGTCAGAAACCAGCCATGTCCCGCGAATATAACGTGGTTTTACAGATAACGTATAAAAGCGTAAACGATTCGGTATAAACGCCTTTCCATGTTGAATTTCCCACTTTCCAAGACCACTCAACGGCTCAAAATGTACCTGATTAAGACGAATATGCCCTCGATCTATACGATATGTATAGAGTTGCTCACCGGTAATTGCGTGGATGGCTTGTAACCATTCCTCAGGTACTGTTTGCTCACCTTCGTCCGGTACGAGTGTTGAGGATACGATAAACATACTTCCTACGCCGATATTGGTCGCATCCTGTAGCGCTTTTTTGATGACACGCGTTTTTAGCGGTTGGTCAATAAGATATACGCGAACCCGCACACCACTCCACAAATTGGCAACCAGTGATGTTTGGCTGATGGTCGTATTTTGCACACTGACCAAATTATCAAGGTTATGTTTGAACCATTTCGTTAAACGATCTGTCATTGTCCGGTTATCCGCGCTAAACTCGCTGTTATACGTACTGTTTCCAGATGAATATCCACAATATCATGAACATTTTTCGCGTAGCCACCCCCCATTACAACAGCAACAGGTAAGCCAGCATCTTGTAATAGCCTCATAATCATGCTGTCACGTTTTGCTAAACCCGCTTTACTGATTGATAACTTACCCAGACGATCTCCAACAAATGGATCGGCACCAGAAATATATATCGCTAGATCAGGATTTGAGGCAAACAATGCACGCGACACACCCTGTTCGATCATATCAATATAGTCATGATCTCTCACACCATCGCACAATCCGATGTCAATATTGCTAGAAAATTTACGAAAAGGGAAGTTTTTCTCTCCGTGTATTGAAAACGTGTAAATAGTCGGGTCATTGGCGGTGATTTGTGCTGTTCCGTTGCCTTGATGCACATCACAATCCACGATAACTACCCGTTTCGCTAATCCCCGTGCTTGTATGTCGCGCGCGGCGATTGCACTATCATTGAATACGCAAAATCCCTCGCCATGGTCTGTACAGGCGTGGTGTGTACCACCCGCAAGATTAACAGCACTACCATCATTAAGGGCACTCAAGCAAGCGGCAATTGTTGCCCCGACTGAACGCCGTGACCGTTCGACCAAAAACGGTGACCAGGGAAAACCGATTCTGCGGATTTCTCTATCACTTAACCCCCCATGTTTAACTTTGTCTACGTAGTCACCATCATGGCAACGCAAGATTTGCTCATCGGTTGCGGCTGGCGGTACGCACATATCTCTAGGGGCGACGATGTGCTCCTGAACAACGCGTTGGCGCAATAGACCATATTTTTGCATCGGGAAGCGGTGTCCATCCGGTAATGGAAGGACAAAATCATCACAATAAAACGCTTTCATCCGTGAAACTTACAATACATTTATTTTGTCGATTGAGAGATTATTTTACCAGACTGCTATTGGCTTGCATATCAAATTATGTGAATTTTTCATAAGGAACGAAAGGTGCTTTGTCAATGAAATCGGCGAAGATTTACTATCGGTCATCTGCAATGATCATTTCACTAGCAACTTTGCCGGAGAGTGTAACCATAGGTACCCCACCACCAGGATGCGTTGTGCCACCCACAAAGTACAATCCTTTTATATCTTTACAGCGATTATGTGGTCTGCGGAATGCCGTCCATTTACTGTTTGGCGATGGACCATAGAGTGCGCCTTGCCATGCGCCAGACATTGCTTGTAAATCTTGCGGGGTATAAATTTGTTCGCTAACAATATTTTCCCCTATATTGAGTCCGAACTGTGCCAATTTTCTTAGGATAATACCACGATACGAATCGATTGTTTTCTGCGTCCAGCTAAACTTGTCATTTATCGGTGGGGTGTTGACCAAGATGAACCAGTTTTCGCTTCCATCAGGTGCATGAGTTTCATCTGCTTTTGATGTAATCGATACATAAATTGTGGGGTCATCTGCTAATCGATGGTCTTTAAAAATAGCGCAAAACTCACGTTCATAATCGGATGAAAAGAAAATGTTATGGTGTTTGAGCTTGTCATGGATGCGATTTACCCCCAGCAACATAATAAACCCTGAGCATGACGATTCAAAACCTTCAAGGGTACTCAGGCGTTTGTCTATCTTTGGGGATTTAGGTAGGAGATGCTTGTATGTCGTAGTGACATCCACATTAGCGATCACATAATCTGCGTTGATACGCTCTCCATTTTCTAGCTGTAGACCGTTTGCTTTGTTGTTAGTAACAGTGATGCTTTTCACACCATTATTTGTGCAGATAGTGACCCCAATCTCCTCAGCAAGTTGCGCCAGTGCTTCGGCGATTTTATAAACTCCGCCTTGTGGATACCATATGCCGCCGTTGAGTTCCACGTGTGCAATGACATTGAGGGTTGCTGGTGCATCATATGGGTTACCGCCAACGTATGTCGCGAATCGTCCCAATAGTTGCCGTAAATGGGGTGATTTTACAAATGACTTAATCGCGCCGTGCATTGTGCGGAATGGGTCAGCTTTGAGCCAATCTTGCACAGGGACTTTGGCGAAACTTGATGGTTTTGGTGGGTGATCGTAGATGAATACGGGTCCCGTGATGCGATGAATCCGCGCCGCATAAGCAAGATATGCCAGATACCCCTCAACGTCTTTTTCACGTAACTTCCCGACCTGTTGTAGCATAGTGCTGAGTTCGCGACTTGCGTCAATAATCGTGCTATCAGGATAAAAATAGCGTGTCAGCGGATCGACAGGTACAAAAGTTAGATAATCTTTCATGTCGCGCCCAGCTGATGTGAAGAGGTCTTCAAGTACATGTCGCATGGTCACCACTGAGGGTCCGGTGTCCCAACGGAATCCATCTGCCTCAAATTGTCCCATCTTGCCACCAACCTGTGCGTTTTTTTCGTAGATGGTGACGTTATAACCCGCACTACGAAGGCGGATCGCCGCACTCAGACCGCCGATACCCGCGCCGATAATGACAATATGCTTATCTGCCATGATGCACACCTTCAGCTATGTCCGTAACCTCAGTGATGGTCTGTGGAGGTTTGTGCTTATTGTGTTTGACGACACGCCGACCTTTCCATAGCGGTCCACCGAATCGATAATGCCAATATAGCGCTTGCATAGTGATTCGTGTCATCAGTAAAACAGAGAGGGGCATTAAAATGGCATCAATTGCACGTTGGCGAGTAAAAACGGCGGTCAAAGCGCGAATAATTATGCCTAACAAAATTAGTAGTAGCGCAATCAATGGTTCGCCCGTCAAGAGTAGTACAAACGGGAATAGGAAGATTGACCAGTGAAACACGGTGCCTGCCATTAAAGCCGGTGCGCTACCATATCCGGCGAGAATATTTTTTGCATAGCCATCTCGTACAGCTTGCCAATCTGTATACATCCGACAATTGACCAATCCTGCACCATCTGACATCCTCAAGCGTAACCCCTGTGCCTTGACCATTTTTGCCATAGTCACATCTTCTAGTACATTATCGTGGACAGCTTTGTGACCGCCAATTTTGTCATAAGCGCGTTTACGCCACACCATACACTGACCGTTTGCCGCCCCGAAAGCGCCTAAAGGGACATAATGTGTGCCAATAATGGGCAAATAGCCGACTACGACCATAGCCATCAAGGGTACACATAGACGTTCTGCCCAGGTATGTGTTTCTTGGGTGGGCCAAATACTGTACAAATCAGCGTGCTTTGCGGTTGAATCTGCGATAATCGCTCGTAAAGCAGATGGTTCCCAGCGTGTATCTGCATCCGTAAATACTAGAATCTCACCCTGTGCGCGTTGTGCCATTTGATGACATGCCCAATTCTTGCCCATCCAACCATCAGGTAATGGCTGACCATTCATAATGGAAAGGCGTGTATCACCTTGTGAGCTTTGCCGGGCAATGGTTGCTGTGCCATCGTCTGAATTATCATCTAACAGTATAACGCTGAAGTTAGGGTAATCTTGCGCCAACATACGGGTGATCGTATTTGCAATCACGCGTGCTTCATTGCGTGCCGGAATCATCACTGTAACGCGGGGAAGGCTGGATAAACTTTGCACTGAATGTTCTTGTAAGCGCGGAAAAATTAACACGTTTGATAGCGTGATAAGTCCGATCATGACGAGCGCAATCGCTACAAATATTGTCAATAAAGCGAGCATGGACTGTTCCTAACCAGATGTTTCTGTGTGGTGACCCGCGAAGATTTTGAATGTGGGCAGATCATGTAATTCATGACGATGTTTATAGGCGACAATGCACCAGTTTAGAATGAGTACGGTAAACAACATAGCGCTCTGTGTGGTGAGTAGCATATAAGCGAACATTGTCATGAAAGTAAACATTGTTGCCCACGCGCTAGTGTTCAACAAAAAATACCAGATGACGAGCGCGATAATAAAAACAAGAGGCATTTCTAATATGGTCAACCCAATCCAGATGCCGCCGGTTGTGGCGATAGCCTTCCCGCCACGAAAGTTCAAAAATGGTGAAAAAGCATGTCCTAAAACGGGCATAATTGCAATGATGATGAGTGCAACGCCTTCCCATCCGAATACTTGTGTCGCCAATCCCACCGGCGCCGCACCCTTGCTGATATCAAGCATGAGCGCCAGCCCACCCCATTTTATCCCGCCGGAACGTATGACATTGAATGTTCCGGGGTTACCATCACCAAAATCACGGATGTCTGTTTTGAGACCATATTTGCCTATCCAGTAGGAAAAGGGCAAAGCGCCACAAATAAAGGCACTACAGGCGAAAGCGATTTGCACAAGGTCCATAAGATTACCCGTTTTCACCCTGTTTGAGTTGCTTAATCGCGCTGAACAAGAGACTACCCATCACAATACAGCCGATTATTGACGGTCCCGGTTGTCCCCAGAAGACCGCTTGCCCGACACTTTGTAAAAACCATACGACAGCGTAAATGACGATTAACGGCGCAATGGGCAAGGTCTTCTTATAGGGTCGTATAACTGCTGTAACAATGACACCTGTCAATAGCCAGCCAGCGTAATTTACCAACGGAATACCGAAATATGCGCCGGAGACATCCCATTCCCAGAAGCCCCATGCAACCATTTGCGGGTCAAGAAATAAATCCCATGCGGTCATTGCAAGTGCGCTAACTGCAATATACAGCGCTGGATAATAAACGGTATGTTTACGGGATTTTGTCAAAATATGAGCAATTGCCCACGAAGAAGGTAACATCATGAACCATGCAAACGGGATGAGAAGCGGTACATGCCCGATCTGTGGCTGAAGTAAGGTCGTGTAATCGTAACCACCAAAAGGAAATCCTGTCGCCGACCCAAATCCTTCAATACCCCATGTGATGACAGCGACAATGCCGAGCGTAATCATCGCCAAACGCAAGCCCCAATGGTTAACCAGGATATATAGTACAGCTGTAAATTGAATCATCAGCGCGAATGTGACAGCTGCTGGGATGATGTCTGTCCCAAATGTCCATTTCATGATCGGAAGGGCAATCATCGCCAGTATCCACGCGACCAACAGCCCATATTCACGCTTGCGGGTGGCGCTGATACGGACGATAAATTCGGCTGTATTTCGTGTAATATTGGTAATCATCGGCTATTTAGTAAAGTCTCCAGATCTCCGTGAACTTCTAATCCTGCGTTGCGTCCTACACCTTCAAAAATTGTCTTGCCAGTCAGTTCTGCAAAGCGCACATGCACCGTTGCTTTAAGCGTCTCATCGACTCGTTTATGCATTTCCGTTCGGATTGGTGCTTTGAGCAAACTGCCTTCTGCACGTTCAGATGTCATCTCTAAGCGGTATTTTTTATCGCGTAATGTCCAGAAGACATGATCATCTGTGATTTCAAGGCGTTCAGTAATTGCACCGGTGTAGGTCGTCATTTTATATAGGCGACGACTATGATAAAAACCAGCGAGAAAGCCACGAAAGGTGCGCCCCACTGAAGGGATCATTGCGATGGATGCGGTTAAACATGTACCGGGTTGCTCAAAATGGTTAGTCTGTTGCCACACATACGCCGATGGAAACGCCTGTCCCCAATCTTTTTCCATATAACCACGTCCGCCAGAAAAGTCGACGGTCTGCCCATCAATTGTCAGCGTTCCTTCGATGATATGGTCAAAGCTCAAAATACCATGATAGCATTCCATGAACGGTAACCATGCATACCATCCCATCACACCTGGAGATGCCAGGGTAACGGGCCAGCCCGTGCCACCGATAAAGCGCAATTTGCCCTGTACACGCGCCTGTTCGTCGTCAATGTTCAGGCGAATGGCATCAGCTCGAAAGTGATTATCACCGACATATACGTCGAATTTTTCTTCATGAGCATGAAACGATTCTATAGGGAATTGGTGATAGGTTGCTTTACCGCTCATCCCATCCATGACTTGTATAAAGGCATGATCGTCAACGGCATTATAGGTTTTGAAGATACCAGGAATGATGGCATAACGCTGGTTTTCGTCCCCGCTGATGAGCTTGTAATACCACCCTTCAAAAAAAGGTGGTTTTTTGTTGTACCCATGATAAATTTCAGGGTGCAAAGTTTCATAAAGATACCGTTGCACTATCGCATTGCCTCCGGTGTTATCTGGCGCGAAAAGTCACGAATCAGCTGTTGCATTCGTGACCATGATGGTAGATTCGGGCTAATGAGGTCATGTTCTGCATTCACCTCATGATAGGCGCGCTCGCCTGTGAATTGCGCGATCATTTGTTGCGTTAGGTGGGGTTTGACTAATTCATCCTGTGTTCCCTGAAGAATAAGTGCTGGCACATTGACCTGTGGCGCATCGCGATATGCCTTTTGTCCTGCACGATAAATTTGTGCAAATAATTTAACGGGAACGCGATAATTGATGATCGCCTCCTGCACTTGTGGATCATCTAAATCCGCATCTGGCATAAAATTGTGAATGCCATCGCGAATATCAGGCTTATTGAAATCCAACCGCAAATATTTGAACAGTTTCGGTTGTGGAAAGACATAGCGTATTATGGGTAATGCTTTCCAAGCGATATGGTCGACTTTCCAGAATGGTGCGGTAAGTATAAGTGCGTCGGGGGCGGTTTTCGCGCTGACCTGTATGGCTAATGCGCCTCCCAACGAATGTGCCACAAGCATCACCGGCGCGTTTGATTGCTGTAATGCTGTTAGTGCAGTTTGTACGGCGTTTACCCAATCGTCATTGTTATATTGCATTACATTGTCAAAGTCTTCGCCAAAACCCGGCAATAGTAGCGCGTGAGTCGTCCAACCCGCATCATGTAAGGTTGTTGCAAGTGGGCGCATTTCATCAGGGCTACCCGGAAAGCCGTGTACAAGCAGGGCGGCGGGTTTACCCCCTTGGAGTGTAAATGCGCGATGTTCTTCGCCCTGAAATGGGTTAATCTGTAAATCGACCATAACGAAAGATTTCTCTAATGAACATCGTCATTGTAAAATGCTTGCATGAGAGACAATTAAACGCAAATACAGAAACCGCTAATGAGAGGTTGATTCCATGCAGAAGATGACTAAAGACGAAATTCGTAGCTTTTTGATAGATACACCACGTACCGGAAAATTGGCGACGGTACGTGCTGACGGCAGACCACATGTTGCGCCAATCTGGTTTACACTTGATGGGGATGACCTCATCTTCAATACATGGCATGAATCGGTTAAGGGTAAGAATATTTTGCGCGATGGGCGTGTAAGTATTTGTGTTGATGAAGAACAGCCACCATTTTCATTCGTGATCGTCGAAGGTCTTGCCACTATTGATGATGTCACTCCGGAACAACGGGTCAAGTGGGCTGGCGACATTGGTGGGCGTTATATGGGCGCTGATCGTGCGGAAGAATTTGGTAAGCGCAACGGTGTAGACGGCGAGTTAGTTGTCCGCGTGACACCAACGAAAATCATTGCACAGAAAAATGTCTCTGATTAGTCTCGCATCATCAATTTAAGGATGTGGAAGGTGTCAAAGATTGCAAGAATTGCACCTTGAATCATAATGCCCCAACCTGTGCCACGCCCGGATTCGCTGTGTATACGATATTTGGCGAAGCGCGCACCCCCATAGATGTAAAGCGGGTTTAAACAAGCGTTAATTAGTAAAATATTACGTAGATTACGCTTCTCTTTGTGTCGAATTTCAGGTGCGTTCGGATCGTCAATATTCTCATAACGTTGATTGGTGAAAATACGCCCAAAAAATGCGATGCACAGGTTGATGAATGCCCAGCCTATCGCTTGCATACCAACCGCTTGCCAGAAACCATCCCGCCGACTTAAGAATATCCCTACGATCATATTTAAAATATTTATACGCGCTAATCGACGATTGAGCGTTCTCTGAAAATCCCAGATATTCATGATTTTATTCGCCGTTCCATTTTTGTTTGAAGCGTTCATACGCTGGTCTTATCGCCTGTGGTAGCCGTTTTTCGCTCTCTTTAGCCTGTACCAGCGTAACCCCAAATGTCAACAACATATTCGTAACGAGGAAAAAAAGTTGTTCTTCAATAGGTAAATGTTTTGAGATGAAGTTAATACCCGTAATATTTTTCGGGTTAATCCGCCATGTCCCTGATTCAATGGCGATTGAGTCAGTCGCACCCAGATATGCGGTTGCCGGTAACATACCCGCCAGGATCAATTTACGGTGCTTCCAGAGAATGTCGCCACCGAAAGCGGTCTGAAACATAATAGGGGGCAGTGCCCATCCCAGAATGAGATGTAAATAATTGCGTCGATCTTGCATCAACCCACGAGCAGAGTTGTACCAGACCACGCCCAATGCGGCTGTTGGGACAATGCGAAGTAGTGCCTTATTCGTTTCACCTTCTGCGACGTTCATGCGTCCCATCAAATATTGAAGCCATGAACCGGTGAGCAAGGACTGAAGCACAAAGAACGAATATTCCTCTATTGGTACATATCCGATGGTTTTTCCTGTGACAAGTTGAGGGTCATAAGACCAGATTTTGTTAGCGACTAGATAATTATCCCAGAGTGTTGTGTAGGCAACTGCAACGGCTACATGTCCTATCAGTACTTTGTCTTCATCCCAATTTTGCATAGATTCGGGTGGTGTTTTGCCACTTTTACGATCTTGCCAGATCAGGAATCGAATCGCGATCAATGGAATTATCACAAAACGAATGAGGAAACCGTAATACTTCATTGGTTGTTGAACCTGCCTTATGCTGGGTTGATTGTTTTCAATAAATCATCAATGAGGCTACGAATAATGGTCGCGCTCTGATGCAGTTCGTCTTGCTCATCATCATTAAGCGGCAAAGGGAATGACCCCAAAATACCTGCACCACCGATCATATGTGGCATAGCGACGGTAACATCTTTCACACCGGCGATCTCTGGCATAGGGGTACAAACGGTCATGATAGAGCGTTGATCGTGTAGAATGACATCAATGATTCGCGCAAGTGCGCTACCAATGCCGTAATATGTAGCACCTTTACCCTTGATAATATGATAGGCGGCGTTTCTTACATTGCTATCGATCTCTTTACGCACCGCGTCATCAACTGTTACCCCATGAGCGACGCAATATTGGTCAAGCGGGATTCCTCCGATAGTGACCAATGACCAAGTGAGCACTTCTGAATCGCCGTGTTCACCGATCACATAGCCATGTACATGACGCGAGTCTACGCCTAAATGTCTGCCTAATAATGCACGAAAACGTGCGGTATCTAGTGTGGTGCCAGAGCCAATGACCCGTGTTGAGGCAACGCCGTGTTGTTGTGCAAAATGAGCAGTTATGTGCGTCATGATATCAACCGGATTAGTCGCGACGACTAAGACTGCATCGGGTGCATTAGTCAGAATTTCTGGAACGATTTTTGAGAAAATCGAGGCATTGCGTCCGAGCAACTCTAAACGTGTTTCCTGATCGGATTTTTGGCTGACCCCGGCGGCGATAATGACAATACTACAGCCTTTGAGGTCTTCATAACCGCCATCATCAATATCTAAGGGATTGGCAAATGGGATAGCATGAAAAATATCATCAGCCTGTGCATTCGCGAGTTCGCGGTCAAGATCTACCAGCACAATTTCGCGTCCAACACCTCGCATCACGAGTGCATACGCGGCTGTCGCGCCGACCATGCCACTGCCTACAATACCAATTTTCATAAGGGTTTCCTTAGTTGAGCATCATCACGAACACAGTATAATCGTGTTATGCTAAATGTCGTTTAAGACGTTTACGGCTGTGTTATGCACCATTTCGACTGCGTCGCCAGATGCCTGGTAATCGGCTCAACTTGCCCCATAGGCTAACGTGGGCACGTCGGGAGAAGACATCATAATCATGTTTTTCTATGTCGCTGAGTATTGCACGATATAATTCTGCCGCCGCGCCAATAGCAAACCGTCCATCGGAGTCCAGCATTGCGATACCCTGCATGGAGTCGGCATAAAGTTGGTGATTACGGGCGATTTGAAATTGCATAAATTTGCGCCACCGATTATCAACAATTCCCCGTTCGATAAAATCTTCATCAATGCCAAAGGCGTGTAAGTCTTCTAATGGAAGGTAGCGACGTGAGATTTGCCAATCCTGTGCAACATCGCGCAAGATGTTGGTCACCTGTAAGGCAACGCCAAGTTTTACAGCGTAGGGGAGGGCTTCTTCACCAGAAAATCCTATAATGTGCATTGCCATCAACCCGACAGTCGACGCTACTCCATAAGAATATGCCGCTAAATCATCAAATGTTTCGTAGTGTGTTTGGACAAGGTCTCTGGCAACACCATCGATAAGCTGTTCTGCATAGCCATTGGGAATATTAAACTGTGAGCGGGCATCTGCCCATGCAAGCGCCACAAGATCATTTGCAGGTGGGTGTGTTTCTGCCACGCGCACACGCCATGCTCTGAGTGCAGTTTCTGCGGTCTCTTTATCCTCAAACTCATCGACAATATCATCGGTAATACGACAAAAGGCATAAAGTGCACGCGTAGCACGACGCTTATGCTCTGGCAATAGTGACGAAGCCATAAAGAATGTGCGACTATGTTCGCGTGTGAGCATATCACAGTGACGGTATGCGGCATTTAATTCGTCATCATTTGCAAAGATGTGTGTGCTTGAAGTTTGGCTGTTCAACGCTTCTTGCGCGAGTGTCAGCAAGCGATGTTCCCAACTGTTTTGAAGGCGAAGAGCCATAAATCGTCCTATACTCTGTGTGTTTAGTCAAAGTTGTTTGTGTGAATAGTTTGTCTACCCGTGCAATTATGCGCGAAAACCACCTAACTTCGATGAGGTATCAATTAAAATGCAATTAGAGGGTTGTCGATTATTTGAAATGTTAACGTTAATTTTCAGAGATTGAGTGCGCCAGTTTCGTCATTTGATACGTGTTTAATGATAGCTTCAGCAACAGCTTCAGGTTGCATCGCGCCATCTGGTAACTTGAAAGGGACATTCTCCCAGAAGGGTGTATCGACAGCGGGTGGGCGGACAATGGTCAGTTTACGTCTACGATTTTCTTTTTGCAGTACAGTAAACATCGTTTCTAAGGCAGACTTCGCCGAGACATATGCACCCATGCGTGGCAAAATAATTTTCTCCACATAAGCGCTGATAATGACGAGATGACCCTCTTTCTTTAGTAAAGAGAGACCTTTGGTTGCGGTTAGATAAGCCCCAGTGACATTAACATTGAATGTGGCTTGCCAGTCTTCAGGATCAAGTTTTTCGAGTGGATTGGCGGTCACCCCACCCGCGGCATAAACAATCAAATCGAGTGATTCTGTTTCCTGTGCCACCAACATCTGTACTTGATCAATTGTATAAGGATCGCCTGCATCGAAGTGATATGTGTTATCTGCTTCGTCAGGAATATTCAGTTCGTTGCGTGCCGCGCCAAAAACACGCCAATCCTGTGCTTTGAGTGCTCTGACCAGCGCGCCACCTATACCGCCAGAGGCACCCCAGATTAATACATCGGGCATAAATCAACCTTTCTGTGTATTCATGCTCAAAAGGTCATCCATCGGTGGATGATCTCCGGCATGTTTGCTGTAATAGGTGTAAATGATTATGCCATTGTGATCTACAATGAAGGTGCCGGGCAACATACGGGGATTACCAATAATCTGCCCGCCGACATGCCCTTTCTGAAAGGCGCGGAAACCTGCTTTGAGTACATCAAACGAGGCGAGTTCGCCCAATTTACCACTGCGTAAACCATAGGAATCATAGGCTTGTTCATCATCACGCCCTAAACAAGAGATATTCGGTGCGAGTTTGTCACAATACCGTTGCATGTGTTTAGGCTGTCCCATTGCAATGGCAAGCACTTGGGTGCCCATAATATCAAACTGTGGTTTGTGTCGCTCCAACTGAGCGAGCCATTCGCGGCAAAATGGTCAGCCAAAGTGACGCAAAAACGAAACGACGGTGGGACCAGTCGCCCATAAATTGTCGAGAGACACTGTTTCACCAATGCTATTTTTTAGCATTACGTCCGGTGCTTGTGAGCCAATACTTAATCTCATTGTGAAAATTGATACCTTTCTGTTACAAACTATTGCAATCTTAAACAGGCACACTAAATTCGGCGTGAATTATCGCTGAGAAGTCTGTGAATGTTTATGATTATCAGTACCACAACCACCGATTACTTGCTGGATATACAACGCGGACTGACTCAGATCATTTCTGCGACGACGACGGCAACCGCACCCGTTGCCAGCGACACCCAGCGCTTTGTCCACACCGACAACGGCTTACACAGTTGGCAGAACAGCGTCGGCGCGTGGTTTACACCGGTCATGGATGGCTT
>DAOTXB010000159.1:0-2304 GCA_034435575.1 Anaerolineae bacterium | reverse complement strand
TCAACGCACAGGATGATGAATCCCCGGCTGATACTGACCCCTACACCGTCTATACCTATCATCGGGCAGATGGCAATCGTTTTGTGGAGGGTGCGGGTACGTTCCCTGATGTGCAACAGGTTGAAATTATGGAAGATAATAACCTGCGGTCATGGGTATTGCCCGCGCTCATTGATGGCGAAGTCACATGGTCATTCGCGCTTGGTGGCGCACCGCTATTCCCCGAATTCTATGGCTATGATGATGCCCGATTCCGTGATGAGATCGAACCGATTACCGCGACAGAACGGGCGGTGTTTTCCGCAGTAACGCCTTATGGGGATAGTTTGTATTATGTGGGCGGCACAGGGAATTTGATCCGTGCGCGTGATGGTGAGATTGTTGACATGGGCGCGGTGACCGCGATGAATGATTCACGTCCGGTATTCAGTGAAGATGGGCGAATCGCTATTTTGACCGAACCGAGCAATCGTTATCCTCATTCGGTGATGGGCGATAATATCGAAGCGTTGGAGATTAGTGTGCTGTCTATCGGTGAGGATGCCCTGACTGTAGACGCGCGTTTTCATGTGGATGATCTCGCAATTGGCGATGGGAATCGTCCGGTGTTCGAGACATTGTACCCGATGTGGGCAGATGTGGATGGCGATGGTACACAGGACATTGTGGTGACACGAAGCGCGGCTGGAGAAGGCGCACAGATCATTGTGGTGCGTCCTGAAGATGGTTCCGCCTTTGGGAGTGAATCCATTGGCTTGAGCAATCGTTGGCGACACCTGATTGCGTTCGGCGCGTTTGGTCCTGAGGGGCAGAATGAACTGGTCGAAGTTGTGACCCCTCATATTGGCGGGATCGTGCAATTCTTGCGTTATAACCCTGAAACAGATGCGCTGGATGTGGTGGCATCCACCACTGGCTATTCGTCCCATCTTTACGGCTCACCGAACCTCGATCAGGCGATTGCGGGTGATTTCAACGGCGACGGTCAGCCAGAGTTGGTGACGACGAGGCAAAACCGTACCGCAATTGTGGGCTTACAGCATGTGTCTGAAGGTGTGGTGGAGGAAGTATGGTCGATCCCGCTGATTGTGCCACCGACGACCAATTTTGCCACGATTACGTTGCCGGATGGTGGGCTTGTGCTGGGTCTGGGCTTTGCGGATAGCACCAACATCGCATATTTGCCGGAGTAGAGAACAAGTAAGAATCAAAAACGGGACAGTGACATATCTTATATGCATACTGTCCCGTCATATTTTAGCTTAGGTATTGCTTATTCGGCTGGCGGATATTCAATTTCGACCAGCTTATTCTTGATGGTGTCCCAGGTGGCGGGGTTGTTCCATTCAACGGTGACCTGTTTGCTATCGAGTTCGGCGACAACACTGCTCACGCCTTCGACTTCAGCGACTTCATTCTGCACTGCGGTGACACATCCGGCACAGCCAATGTCCGGCACGGTAAACGTTTTCTTTTCCATCAGAGCGTAACTCCTATTAGTGTTATTATCAGTAACGTAAGAAATAGATCATATTCCTGCTATTTTGACGCGGTGATTGACGCGGTTATTACACGCTTACACCTCTGCAATCGTCCTGAAGCGATCTTTAAGTGCGGGATACAGTGATTGATAAATGGCGTAGTGCGCGTCATAGTCACCCGCTGATGCCGACGGCGCGACGGAATTGCCCGTTTTAATTAAGGTGTTACAGGCTTCTTGTACACTGTTGAATGCTCCCGCGCTAACACTTGCCAGAATCGCCGCGCCGAATGCACCTGCTTCCGGTGTGTTGACGTTGACTAGGGGCGCATTGAGCACATCCGCGATGATCTGTTGCCACACGGGTGATTTCGCTCCACCACCGCTGATTCGTACCTCGAATGTATCGGGTAAACCCGCCTCCGCGATGAGCGTGAACATATCACGCAAGCCGAACGCCACGCCTTCGAGTACGGCACGGGTCATGTGGGCGCGGGTGTGGCGCGTGGTTAAGCCGATGAAACCGCCTCGTGCTTGCGGGTCAGGGTGTGGGGTGCGCTCTCCGGTCAAGTAGGGTAAAAAGTATAACCCTTCGCTCCCGGCGGGGATGTTCTGCACTTCATTCAGCAAATCGTCAAAATCAACATCCGGCGCGAGTGTATCCCGATACCATTGCAAACTGCCTGCCGCGCTCAACATCACACCCATAAAGTGCCATTGACCGGGGATGGCATGGCAAAAGGCATGTAAGCGTCCTTCGGGTTCGTAGGCGTAACTGCTCAATGGTGCGAAGACCACGCCGGATGTACCGACGGTTACGCCAA
>DAOTXB010000158.1:0-33055 GCA_034435575.1 Anaerolineae bacterium | reverse complement strand
GTGAAAAATGGACGAGAAAAGCGAACACAACGGCAACTATAAGAATTCGGATGATAACCTTCTAAATTCTATCAAGCGTGGCTCTCGTTCAGACGAAGGGCGAGAACCTGAACTAGTGCAGGGGCGTTTGGGAACACGAATGATGTCGTTTGCCGCCCTGGTTGAACGTATTGTTACTGCATTTGAAGACGAGCATAGTGCTGATTCTGCTGTGATTAAAGAGGCTAATACAGAAGCGGATAAACTGAAACTTGTACGCGATACCGCGGAATACGTGATCGCTGTGGAGTCTGTCGACCTAGTATTATCACAAAAGGCTGACATAATTCGACGTGTCTATGCTGAACTGTTTACCTATGGTCCCATTGATGGTTTATTACAGAATTCTTCGCTGACTTCACTCCTAATAGAAGGTGCTGATAAGGTTTCTATTCGACGAGGTCACAACGACCTTGAAAAATTATCCCCAATCTTTGATGATAATGCACATTTTCAAAAAGTGCTCAATCGTATGTTGATAGATGCGGGTGTGGAATTAGACCCAGAAATTCCCATCATGGAATTTGGGCTTACGGTGGATGGTCGTCCAATCGGAATAAATCTTGTTTTGCCACCTGTAACCTATCAACCTGTCATGGACATTCGTATTCACCCTAAAGAATTACAAGATTTTCGTGCAGTCCTCGATGGCTTTCAAGTCGATGAGAAAGTTGCTGTACTTCTGGAAGCAATTACAAAATCCAAGTTTGGATTTATTATTGCAGGGGACACAGAATCGGGTAAGACGACATTTCTTTCGGCAATCTCTCAAATTTTGCCAGAAACCAAGATTACTAGTGTTGAGCGCAGTGGAGAACTTCGCTTACCAGACGAGGCTGAACAATTGATTGTTTCTTGGAAGCAAGGTGAGGGCAAGCGGACATTTGGGCAACTCATTTATGATGCATTAGCCAGTAAACCGGAGTGTCTGCTATTAGACGAAGTACGTTCCGATGAACCTGCTTCATTAGCTCCATTGCTAATTGATGTTGACTTAGGACGTCAAATCTGGGCATTCAGAGGACCTGCAAATGCCAAACGGCTATCTGCATCGCTTGGCATGCTTGCGCGTCGTAGCAATCCTTCGCATAGTGAAGAAATGGTCATGGCACTGTATGAACGATTGCCGTTTATCATTACAGTGCGTCGTTTACACCAATCTATTCAATTGCGTGGTCTGGCTGAGTGGCAACCTATCGAAGGTTCTGATTATCCATCACTCATTGAGATTGTTGAGTATGATGGTGAGAAACCTGTATTGACAGGTCGTCGATGTTTTCATGATCTGGATTTGCCGGAAACATTCTGGGATTAGGGCTGTTTATTTTACATTTTCTTTACAAGTCGTAATTTTTTCCTCACATTCATTAAGTACCATGGGATGTATGCTACTATAAAAATATGTTGATCTAGGTTATCAGATTAAGTGGAGTAACTGTATGCAAGCAAAGAAAAATCTCATTGAACGCACCAGAACATTGCAATTAGCCTTATTTATTGCAATTGCAATGGGCGCTGGTTTTCTTTTGGGGAGCCAATATTCAACGCTTAGAGCTCAAAATGGTGTCACGCTCTCATCTGAAGCTGAAGTAGCATTTGAGCCATTGTATGAAGCCTTTAACCTCATACAAGAAAATTATTTGGATGAGACGGATTTAAATGCGTTAGTTGACGGCGCTATTACTGGAATGATTGATACACTAGACGTTCACAGTGGCTATGTCACACCTGAATTTGCACCATTTGTTGACTCCCGCCTCGCCGGAGAAATTGAGGGTATCGGCGCAACAATTATAGAGGTTGAGGAAACGGGTGAGATCGAGGTGCTCAATGTACTTCCAGACACGCCAGCTGAACGCTCAGGTATTCTAGCTGGTGATCGCTTCCAGACCGTCAATGGCGAAGATGTCATTGGTTTGAGCACATTAGAAGTTGCTTCGCGTGTACGTGGTCCGGTAGGTACGACTGTTGATATTACAATGCGTCGTGGGGAAAATTTTGTCGATTTCACAATCGAACGTGCTCGTATTGAGTTAACAGCCGTAAATTCTGAAATGTTGGATGATAACATTGGTTACATATCATTGAGTAGTTTCTCTGCGAATGCGCGTTTACAGATTGATGAAGCTCTAGCGGAATTGGATGTTGAAAATCTGAATGGTCTGATTTTTGACTTGCGTAACAATGGCGGTGGGTTTTTGGACACTGGTTTAGAGATTGCTAGCCTGTTTGTCGAGGACGGGGATCTGCTTCTTGAAGAGTTTGGGAGTGGTGAGCAACGCGTGTTCCGGGTAGAAGATGGTGTGGTTTATCAAGTGTTTGAGGGTGGTAATGAGCGTGTCTATACCAATGATGCGGCGTTTGCGAATCTCTCTGTTCCGATTGTCTTGCTCGTCAATGAAAATAGCGCGTCTGCTTCTGAACTTGTTGCTGGTGCTTGGCAGGAAACTGGGGTGGCGACTTTAATGGGTACCCAGACATTCGGTAAAGGAACCGTGCAACAAGTCATAGAGCTTTCTAATGACGGTACAGTGCGTTTGACGATTGCGCGTTGGTTGACACCAAGTGGCGCGTCTATCCATGGCGAGGGCATTACGCCGGATATTATTGTCGAACTGCCTGAACTGGGCGAAGGTGAAGACCCTGTTGAAGGGGCTGATTTACAACTTGAAGAAGCCATTCGTTACTTGCAGGGTGTGTCTGTATCTACGATGGAATAACAGTAATTGGCATGTTATACTGCCTGTACTTTGTTAGCTGTTAAGGAGTGATCATATGCAGACTGCTTTCCAGATTGCATCAATCGTTATGTCCATAGTTTTAATTGTCTTGATCATGCTTCAGGTACGAGGTGGTGGTTTAGGTAGTCTACTAGGCGGTGAAGCTGGTGGTGGTATCGCACGTACACGTCGTGGTCTAGAGAAAACATTGTTTCAGATTACCGTTGCGCTTTCCGTAGCGTTTCTCGTGATTTGTATCTTTGCTGTGGTCTTCTATAACGCATAGTAATCGTCGGTTATTACATCAACGATTTAACAGGTGTTTTGTTATTATACAAAGCACCTGTTTGTGTTTTAATCAAGAAATTACAGGATTTAATTACTTATGTTACGTGGATTTCGTTGGCAGTTACTAGCTTTTGTGGTATCGATTGTTGTCTTTGCTATTGTGTTGCTTATCACACAATCATCACTGGATTCTGATGACCCGCAGGGTAACCCCACTCAGGTAACTTCGGTAACACAACCTACTGTGGATACACCAGTTCAAGTTCAAACAGTAACTCCTGAAACTGTTAGCACAGTAGTATCAGTTGAGAGTAATGTCTCTACTGAAGATGATCCACAGTTAAGCCCAGTACAACGGTCTAGCGATGGTATTGCAACGTACCGAGAGGCAGTAATTGGAAATATTCAGCGACTTAATCCGCTCTTTGCGAACCTAAATCCTGTTGAAAACGACATCACCTCACTAATATTTGAAGGTTTGATGGGTATTAATGAGTATGGTGAGCCCGAACCTGTACTTGCGCGAGAAGTAGTTGTGTCATTTGACCAGCTCGAATATGTGATTACGCTACGAGATGATGTGCTGTGGCAAGATGGTATGCCATTTGATGCAGATGATGTGATATTTACCGTATCTATGCTTAGTGCCTCAGGTTTTGCTGGCGATCCAGAGCTTGGTGCATTTTGGCGCACTGTCGAAATAGAGCGCCTTGGCGATTATCTCATTCGTTTTAGGCTGACCCAACCGCTGAGTAGTTTTCTTGAGGCGTTGCGTATCGGGATTTTGCCGGAGCATATACTGCGTGGAACACCGTCTTCACAACTAGCGTCACATCCGTTTAATCTTGACCCTATTGGCACTGGTTCGTATCAATTAGAGGAGATACGGGCGCAAAATAATCAAGTGACCGCAATAAATCTGCGTGTTTCGACAACCTTTCGTAACCGTGCTGACGTTGTTGATGCAAATTTTGGCGTAGAGCGTCTGAGTTTTCAGTTCTATTCAACCTTTGACGAGATACTCACTGCACTTGAAGACCGTGATGTTGACGGATTTGCGGCACGTTCCAGCGAAGAACGCAATGTACTGCTTAATTTAGCGTCGCGGTCAACTGAATTTTCAATATTAACTTCCGTTGAACCAACTGTAGGAATGTTAGTATTTAATTGGGCTTCTGAAGACTTCCCTGTTTTTAGTGATCGTCGTATGCGGCAGGCATTACAAGTTGGCTTGGAGCGTCAAGCTATTGTCGAACGCCATCTTCTCAATAGTGCTGTCCCGGCAGATAGCCCGTTGCCATTAAATTCATGGGCGTATTCTTCTTCAATCACGCAACCTGCTATTGACCCAACCTTAGCGCGTGATCTTATCAGTCGTGTCAGTTTGCCTGAGAGCGAAAGCGCCGAAACTGATTCTGATGCGCCTGATTCAGACACTGAAAACATAAATGATATACCGCGACTCATATTTAACTTGCTCACACCTGACAATCCTGCGTTAGTTAGCCTTGCACAGGATATTGCGGCGCAGTGGACACAAATTGATCCGGTCAACATTTTGGTTCAGGTGGAAGCTGTACCTACTGATATCTATCTTGCACGGCTGGAAGCAGGTGATTTCCATACTGTTTTAGTTGAGTTATCCAAAAATGGTAATGCTGATCCTGATGTGTATACCTTCTGGCATCAAGGGCAATATCCTGATGGACAGAATTATGGGGGTGCTAATGATCGCGCTACAAGTGAATTGCTTGAGCGGGCTCGTCGGGACTGGAATGGGATCAACCGTATTGAAATATATCAGAATTTCCAGCAGGAATTTATAGATAACGCTGTCGCTATCCCATTATATTATCCACTTTACACATATATTTTCCCTGCTGATGTATCGGGGGTTCAACTTGGATTTCTAGCGTCTTCTTCGGATCGCTTTCAAACGATTAATTTGTGGCAAATGCCATAGCAGGCTTAGTCAAAGAAGGTCTCTTCTTGGGATATAATTTGTCTGAGACATGCCTTGCGTGCGCTTCCACTTAGTAGTTCAAGCTGGCTCACACCCAGCGGATCAATTTTCTCACGCAATAGGCGGATTTCCTCATCCGACGGTGGGGGTGTTGATGAGACGTTTGAATGAAGTTTTACTTCAAATCCTGTTTTTGCTTGTACTCTTTTGAGACTAACGCCCTTATGTAGTGATATTAGGCGTATCTTTCCTTGATGCCAATCAAATTGAGCGAGGTCGCTAATCAGATATCTTGGACCAGAGCCACGCTTACGATTTTTATCATGACCCAACCCGCTGACAAAATCAACTTTTTTGACGAATGTAACGCGTGAATGACGTGGTACATAAAGATACACGTGATCAGAGTAGGTGGTAACGTCTGGGATACCACCAGAGCCAGGTAGACGTAATCGTGGGTTGTGGTAGTCCTTTCCAAACATGATATTGTTGAAGTTTCCATGAATATCAACCTGTGCAGGGCGGAAGAACTCTTTGGGATTGTACTTGGGTAATAGGTCTGCTGTCGCTACGGAAAACCCAACATGCATCAGTGATTTCTCCAACCACATATCTTCGGCTCGTGTGACACTAAGAGGTGCCCAATCTTCGCAGATTCCCTGTCCAATGGCGGACGCAAAACGCACGTTTGGCGCATGTGTGCATTTTGCTAAAATGAAGCCAGCCATGACTAAAGGTGTATTTATGCCCTGTGCTAGTACCTCACCATCTTTTACTTGGCGCGAGATACATACTGAAATTAATTCTGCGATTGTGTAATCATCTGTTTTAGACACCATATGTACTGTCCTTGATGTTGTTCTTCATGTAATGCTTAAGAAAGTTGTTTTCTACAAACTTTCTCTGTTCAAGTTATCATGATAGAATGTTTATAGTTATAATACAGTTTTTATAGACAAATCATCAAACCAACAATTTGGACTGGGATAGGAGCGATTGATGTCTGTAGTGAATGTGCTTAAGCAGGCAGACATTTTTGACGAGCTAACAAATACACAGCTTGAGCTAATTGGCTCAATTTGTGCGGAACGTCATTATCAAGCCAATGACGTTATTTTTGAAGAAAATACACCGGGTGATGAACTTTATGTGATTGCATCAGGCGAAGTAGCCATTACTGTTGATCCATCACTTGTGGGTAAGGATACAGAGGCTGAACATCATACAATTACTACACTGCGACGTGGACAGTCATTTGGTGAAGTGTCACTTGTCGATGAGGGCTTGCGCTCTGCTGGTGCACAGTGCTCGCAACAAGATACACATCTTGTTGTAATCCCGCGAGATAAGCTCATGCTCTTGTGTGATACATACCCTCAACTAGGCTATCGGCTTATGCGTAATCTTGCGGCAGATCTTGCAATGAAGATTCGTCATACTGATTTGCAAGTGCGCGAACAGATTACATGGTCACATAGAGACTAGTCGCTAGCTCTGCTACAATTCTTGATATAAATTAACGGTACAACTCAATGGTTGTACTGTTTTTTTTGCGAATCTGTTGCTTTATTGTATTGTGCCGTTATGGCTTTTCATGAATGAAAAAACTATTGCTTATGAATGTCTATAGACAATATCTTGCTCTCCTGTTTGTATCTCTCCTAATGATTGTTGTGCCTTCAATGATTGTCTCTGCTGATGATCTGGCAAAGGTTCGATTTGCTCATTTTTCTCCTGATTTTGGCGCAATAGATATCTATATCGATCAGTCTTTGTTAATCGAAGACGTTGAATTTGGTATGATAAGTGACTGGTTTCAAATTCCAAGCGATCTGTACACAATTTCGATTGTCAGCACGAATGATGATTTTGAAAACGCTATGATAACTGGTGTTTTAAATACCACGCATGGCGATTGGTTAACAATCATGTTAACAGGTATTTTTGATCGCTCAAGCGTTGCATTACACACAATTGTTGAAGATTACAGCGAGATCTTACCCGGCGAAGCACGTTTGACCGTTGCTCATGCGGTTGAGGGGCTTGCTCCTGTCAACATTTTACTCAATGAGCGCACACTATTTCAGCTTGTGGAATACGTAAATGAATCCGGCATGGGGACAACAAATGGCTATGTTTTTGCCGACGTTGTTGCGAATTTGTATGATTTTCGAATAGTATCCAACAATAATGATTCTGAAGAACTAGTTAATAATCCATTGGAATTTTCACCGGGACGCAATTACTTTCTAGCAATTATTGGTATACCAAGCAATGTTCAGTGGCTGATAGTAAGTACGCCAATCAGCGAACAGCAAGCCTACGCCTCGGTTGATTTTGATAGAGAGCTAGACGAAGGTGGAACTGGTTATGTGAGAGTAGCACATCTAGCATCCGGTGTGCCGGATATGTCATTTTATCTAAACGGTGGCCTACAATATAGTGGCTCAATTGGTTTTACGAGAGTCTCTGAATTTGTTGAAATATCTACTGGGGTGGTTAGTGTTCTTGCAGAAGTTGCTGGGGTATTTGAACCGATTTCAGTTGATTTTCAACTGGACTCACAAGAATATATTACGATAGCCACCATTGGTTTTTTAGATAATGACACATTGATGCTTCATGTGCTAAGAGAAAACTTTGATGCTTTGAACACCGGCGAAGTTCGATTGAGCATGTTTCATGCCTGGCAGGGGCAGGGGGCACTTAATCTTCAATTGGAGGATGGTACTGTATTATTGAGCCTTCTGGCGTATCCCGGCGCACAGGGCGACAATGATGGTTTGGGGACAATTGACTTGTCAGCGGGAACCTACACATTACAGGTGGTGAATTCTGATGATGATACAATCGTAATTGATCTGGGAGATGTCACACTGAGTGGTGAAAATTACTTTCTGCTTGCATTGACAGAGGCAAACCCACCATTTGTGTTCGATTATGTACCACTTTTACCTGAGTGATAGCATAAGGTGTAGACAGGGACGAATACACTACACCTTATACTAATCTGGCTTATGTTACTTTATCAGCCGTACGAATTTACGTTTACCTACCTGTAATACTGCCGGAAGCATATCCGTGCTGATTGTTGCGTCGCGATCTGTAACGGGCTTTTCATTCAAGCGAATTCCGTTTTGCTTCATTAAGCGTTTAGCCTCACCTCCGCTACTTACCATATTGAGGCGACGCAAAATATCGACAATCTTTTCTTCCTCAGTCAGAGATTCTTCGGGTATATCGTCAGGAATACCACCTTTTTCGCTACGAAATACTTCGTCCCAACGATTCTGTGCGACATCAGCCGCTTCTGGACTATGGAACGTTGCTACGATCTCACGCGCAAGATTCATCTTTGCTTCGTTAGGATGTACTGAACCTTCAGTAAGTCCATTCTCAAAATCCTTGACCTGTGAGGATGACCAACCAAGAATTAGTTTATGATAAATTGGCATTGCTTTATCAGGGACACTCATAACTTTGCCGTACATATCCCATGGCTCAGAGAGGAGGGGAATATGATTTCCGAGGCTCTTGCTCATCTTAATCTCGCCATCTGTACCCGGCAGACTCTCGCCCATAATGATGGCGACCTGTGGTTTTTGACCAAGTCCCTGCTGTAACTTTCTACCGGCAACAAGGATGTTAAATAATTGGTCTTGCCCACCAACTTGAACATCGGCTTCCTGTGCGACCGCGTCATATGCCTGCATCAAGGCGTAAAAGAATTCATGCAAGTAAATAGGTTCCTGTTCATCGACACGTTTTGCAAAATTCTCTCGTACAAGGAACTGCTGTACCGTGAAATTACTGGCTAAACGGATAATGTCGGCAAAGTCTAACGGTGATAGCCATTCATCATTGCGACGAACGCGTGTAAGTTCAGGATCAAGAATTTTAAATGCCTGTTCAGCATATGTTCTTGCATTAATATCGACCTGTTCACCCGTAAGTTGCTCACGCGCTTTGTCTTTATCAGATGGGTCACCAATCAAACTAGTAAAAGTGCCCACAAGAAATGTGACATCGTGCCCAAATTCCTGAAATTGGCGCAGTTTACGCATGGTGATCGTATGACCTAAATGTAAGTCCGATGTACGCGGATCATAACCACAATAGACGCGTAATGGTCTACCTTGTGCTTGAGCTTCAATCAACCGTTCGCGAAGTTCTTTCGACATGCTTTTTTTAGTCTCGGGATCGCCGTATTCGACTCCGGACATTAGCACTTCAACCTGTTCGTCTATGCTTGCCATACGTATTTCCCTGTGTTTGTGGATTTAACTTATTTAATCCGCGCCATTGTACCATAAGCATCATTGACAGTAGCACCCTTGTTCAGGTCAAGCATCATGCTATAATTTTTAAAATTCCACGCTGTAACTAAAGGTACAGAATCTAATGAAATATATGACTAGCGCAGAAGTGCGTCAGGCTTTCCTAGATTATTTTGATGAACAACGGCATCGGGTTGTTGATTCCTCCTCGCTTGTCCCAGCAAACGACCCTACCTTGTTATTTGCGAATTCAGGTATGGTGCAGTTCAAAGACACATTCTTAGGTAATGAACAACGCGATTACTCCCGTGCGACTACCTCACAGAAGTGCCTGCGGGTGAGTGGTAAGCATAATGATCTTGAAGAGGTTGGTCCTTCTCCACGTCACCACACATTTTTTGAAATGTTGGGCAACTTTAGCTTCGGTGATTACTTTAAGCTAGAAGCGATGGAATTTGCGTGGCAGTTACTCACACAAGTTTATGAATTGCCCGTTGATCGGTTAGCTGTAACCATCTATGAAAAAGATGACGACAGCTATGATCTATGGGTGAATAAAATTGGTGTAAGCCCAAAGCGAATTGCTCGGCTGGGCCCAAAAGATAATTTCTGGCAAATGGCTGAAACCGGACCCTGTGGACCGAACACCGAGATTCATTGGGATAAATTCCCTGATCTAGGTGAGGATGGGATTATTGAATCACTTGAAAAAGATGATGACCGTTTTCTTGAGATCTGGAATCTGGTCTTTATGCAGTTCAACCGTACACAACCCGATCCACAGCATACAGGTGACCATGATGAACCACTTCCCGCTCCCGGGGTAGATACGGGTTTAGGTTTAGAGCGCGTAGTAAGTATTCTGCAAGGTGCATCAGCCAACTATGAAACAGACTTGTTCATGCCAATTATTGAAGCTACACAACGGCTTTCAGGTCATAGCGACGAGGAAAGGGATGACCAGATCATCCCTTATCGCGTTATTGCTGATCACATGCGCGCAGCAGTGTTTTTAATCAATGATGGTGTTTTACCCGGTGCGAAAGGGCGTGACTCTGTATGCCGATTAGTGATTCGCAGGGCGGCGCGCTTCGGAAAGAAAATTGGTTTCAATGAGCCATTCTTATCCGAAGTAGCTCAAGCTGTGATTGGTACCATGGGCGACCATTTTACCGAGCTTGTGGACAACACTGAAACAATCAAACGCGTAATAACGCAAGAAGAAGTGCGCTTTCACCGTACACTTGATCGCGGAGTGGTTGAGCTGGAGGCAATGCTGGAAGAATTGCCTGAAAATAGGCAACTTTCAGGTGAGCAGGCTTTCTATTTAAAGGCAACACTCGGTTTGCCAATACAGGTTACCAAAGATATTGTCGAAGAGCGTGGATATACGGTTGATATGTCGGGTTTTGCTAGTGCTGAGGAAGAGCATGCTCAGGTCAGTGGTGGCGGGCAGGCTATGGGGCAAATGACCTCGAACGAAGTCTACAGCGCACAATTTGAAGCCTTACAAGCAAGCGGTGACCTTGATGAAAATGGGGTTGAATACCTTCCTTATGGCGATGTTGTCGTTAATGCGAAGGTTGTGGCATTATTGCAAAACGGTCAACCAGTCACTGATATGATGGTAGGGGACAAAGTCGAAGTTGTGTTAGATACCACACCGTTTTATGTCGAGAGTGGTGGTCAGGTGAGCGATACGGGCATGATTTCTGGTGATGGATGGATGATTGAGGTCGAAAATATGCGCCGTCCTGTAACAGGATTTATTGTTCATGATGGCGAGTTAGTTGAAGGTGTTCCGCATGTGGGGGACGTGGTAACAGCCGAGGTCGCACAGGAACGACGTGGTGATATTACGCGTAATCACACAGGAACACATTTGCTTCATGCCGCTTTGCGTAATCATCTTGGCACACATGTACAGCAACGCGGCTCACTTGTTGCGCCAGATCGTTTACGCTTTGACTTCGTTCATGATAGCAAAGTACCAGTCAATTCGATCCGTGAGATTGAGCAAGAAGTTAACAACATAATCCTTGCAAATTATCCAGTACATTCGGAAGAAAAATCGTTGGATCAAGCGCGCTCAGAAGGCGCTATGGCACTCTTCGGTGAAAAATATAGTGATGTCGTGCGTACGATTATTATAGAAAACGGCAATCGCTATAGCTATGAGTTATGTGGTGGGGTGCATGTGAAATCGACAGCAGATATTGGTCTGTTCGTTATTGTTAGCGAGGGTAGTGTGAGTGCGGGTGTAAGACGGGTTGAGGCGTTGACAGGGCGTGGCGCTATCGACTACGTACAGCAAAAAATAGATCTAATTGGTAAGGTAGCTGTTCAATTAGGCACAACACCAGATATGTTGCTTGATCGTACTTCGGCACTACAGAGTGATCTTTCTGACGCGAAAAAGCAAATTACCGAACTACGTCGTGATCTTGCACGATATACATTTGAAGAACAGAGTGCGAATACCGAGTCGATCAATGGTGTGTCAGTTCTGTTACTGCAACTTGAAAACACCCCAATGGACACAATGCGAGAAATGTCCGATTGGTTTAAAAACAAAGTGAAGAGTGGCGTATTTGTTGCTGGAACAAGTAATGGTGATAAAACACAATTAATTGTCTCCGTTACTGATGATCTTGTGAAAAATGGTGTCCATGCGGGTAAATTGATTAAACGAATTGCCTCAGTGGTCGGGGGCGGCGGTGGTGGTCGTCCGAATATGGCACAAGCTGGCGGTTCTGATAGCAAGAAATTACCGGAAGCATTAGAAAAAGCACGCGAGTTTATCGCTGAACAGACGGCAATTTGATTTTGCTTGTGAGTAGGCAAATATTATATGGCAAGTAAGCCTGAGTTTGTGCAAATTGAACCTGATGAAGATGTTTCATCGATTAAAGATCGCTTAGCGTTCTTACGTGGTCAGCGTGTATTACTAATATGGCCCGAAGCGGGTTCAGCGTTAACACGTAAGTTAGACCTAGTGTTGATACAACGTGAGGCGATGCGTCGTGCTATACGCCTTGCGTTTGTAACGCATGACGCCTCAGTCATGAAACATGCCTCAGAACTAAATATCAGTACTTTTGAAACAATTGGCGCGAGTGAACGTGGGCGTTGGAAGCGCGGACGTTCAAAAGTGTTCGCAAATCGTTTCCAACGTCCAGATGATAGTATAGAACCCGAAGACCTAGAAGACGTGGCTAGCCGGACACGTGCCATTCCTGTAAATCACTCCTTAGTATGGAGTATCGGTAGCCGTATGGCGCTTTTTCTTGTACTACTCGGTATTGTTTTTGCGATTGGATACGTGTTCTTGCCGCAGGCTACTGTATACATTTTGCCAGCCCAACAAATGATTGATGATAATGTGCAGATCATCGCTGATCCTAGCCGTACTAGCAGAGAAGTAGATGTTGAGAATGGTTTAATTCCTACAATTACGCTTAGTATTCAGGTAGAAGACACACAAAATATTACAACAACAGGTGTGCAAGACCGTGATGATTTAGGTGCTAGTGGGACTGTTGTTTTTGCGAATATCACTGAGAACTCTGTAACTATTCCTGAAGGAACTCAGGTGAGTACAGGTAGTGGTACACCAATTGTGTTTCGTACTTTAGCTGAAGCCCTGATACCGGCTGGTAATGGGCAGGAAATTGAAATTAGCGTAGAGGCGTTACCATCTTCAGCAGGTGTTGTAGGCAATGTTGATGTCAACCTCATTAATACGGTGATTGGTCCGCTTGAAGATTCTGTGAATGTCATCAATCGCGTGCCGATGACAGGCGGTGAAAATCGTTCTGTACGGGTTGTGAGCCAACAGGACCTGGACGTTTTGCTGAATTTGACACGTCAACAATTGCAAACACTCGCCTTTGTTGAAATGCAAACACTCATCACCCCATCGCAGTTTATAGTTGATGAAACTATTAGGATTGTTGAAGAGCGCTCTGATAACATGCAATTTAGCGCTGAGCTCGGCGATGTTGTCGATACACTTAGTCTTTGGATGCGTGTTCGTGTAGAGGCTGAAGTAATTGATGAAGAATTTGCACAACGTATTGTATTTGCTTATCTGTCGAATCAAATCCCGCGTGGTCGCGTTATTGATCCTGAATCAATTATTTACAATCGTGGTGTGATAGATGTAGATGTATTGACGCGCACAATTTCGTTTGCCATGTCTGGAAGCGCTGATGTGCGTGGACAGGTTGATACGGATGTGTTGCGAGATCGGCTAGCAGGGCGTTCGTTAGATGATTCCTTCGCTTACCTTCGCGATGAAGTTGATATTGATGAGGCTAGCTTGCCACGAATTGATTTATCTCCGGCATGGTTTAATCGCATGCCAATACTCCCTATGCGGATTGATGTGGTGGTCGAAAGTCAATGAATACTGGACGTTTGCTGGGGATAGACCATGGAATTAAGCGAGTTGGTTTAGCAGTGAGTGATTTTACCTGGCGGGTTGCACGTGAGCTGATGGTATTAAAGCGAAAATCTCGTGAAGAGGATTTCACTCGATTGCGACACATCGTCGTGGAGCAGAAAATAGTTGCATTTGTGGTCGGGCTTCCACAAAATTTGGAAGCAACTGAAGGTAAGCATACGCAGGCGGATACTGTACGATTATGGGCAACACGTCTTATGGATGCTATTCCTGAAGTGCCAATCGTCTTTTGGGATGAACAGTTGAGTAGTATTGAGGCTAAGGAGCTTGCTGAACAGAAGAAACGACACTACAGAGACCCGATTGATGACCTCGCGGCACGGATAATATTACAGCGCTATATGGATGCATTATGTGATGGCTCTGCATCAAGCCCCTTGCATTCTTGCGAATAGTAAGCAATGTCAACAGAATCTAATTTGTGGATGGACGGAGTAAAATTTTGAGTCGATCTCTTAGATCGTTAATTATTCTAGGCATATCTCTTGTGTTTGTGGCAATGATTTGCTTTGGTTTGGTATTTTTGTTGGCTGGGGAGGATATAAGAGACTTTGTACGTGTCGCGCCTGCAAGATTGAACGTATTCCTAAATCAAGACGCATTAGATGCTTCAATTGGCAGTGATAATACGCCAATCAGATTCTTAGTTTCTCAAGGAGAGACACCCCCTACGATTGCTATAAATCTCATCAATGCTAACTTGATCAGTGATCCTGAATTATTTGTTGATTATGTGCGCTCACGTGGAATAGATATAGACCTTGAGGCGGGTATTTACTTTTTGAGCCAAACGCAAACCTTACGGGAGATTGCACTTTCGTTGACAGATTCAAATACAAATCAGATTACATTTACTGTATTTCCGGGTTGGCGGCTTGAGCAAGTTATTGAAGCGGTTGACACGAATTCATTATTTGGATTCAGTGGGTCTGAATTTGCAAATGTTGTCGAACAGGGTGTCCAGGTTGATCCCAATTTTGTGGAATTCATAGATTTACCTGTTGGCGCATCACTCGAAGGATTCTTATTTCCTGATACGTACAGTTTGCCACCAGATATATCGCCAATTGGTCTAAGAACCGTTCTGTTAGAGGCATTTCAGATGGCAATTGAACCACAACTTATTGCTGATGCTCAAGCACAGGATTTAAGTTTGTATGATGTGATTACACTTGCCTCAATTGTTCAACGTGAGGCTTTGTTTGATGATGAAAAACCGTTGATTGCCGGTGTGTATCGCAATCGTCTTGCAATAGATATGCGTCTCGATGCCGATCCCACTGTGCAATATCCACTCGGAATAGCAGGGGACTGGTGGCCACGGATCACTTTTGCAGATTATCAAGGGACGATTTCTGAGTATAATACCTATCGTCGTACTGGACTACCACCGGGTCCAATTGCTATACCAGATATGAGCGCTATACGTGCTGTTATATATCCAGAAGAAAGCGAATTCTTCTTCTTCCGTGCTGATTGTCGAACAGATGGGTATCATGATTTTGCGACAACATTTGAGCAACACTTGGCGAATGGGTGTTAGTGTTTTAGGAATTTCGTTCTTGTTGATCGGGTGTACTGCAAACACGAAAATTGAGTCGCACACAATTGTATTATTCTCATCATTTGAAGGGCGTTATCATGATGTAGGCTATCAGGCTCTTTATGCGTCTCAGCTTGCATTGATGGAAACAAACGCGAAGATTGATGTATTGGCAATAGATGTGGGGGGCACAGTTGTTTCTGCGATAAATCGTGCACATGCTGTGAATCTTACAGAAGGTGTGATTGCGGTGGTTGCTGTTGGGTTACAATCGACAACTTTAGATGTACTTGAAACCTTTGCCCGTATTCCAGTATTTGTACCGGAAAATTGGGGGCAGGTGGGTGGGTTGTCACATGTCTTCTACTTTGCTAACCCACAGGGTGAAGAACTTACTCAATCTCCCGTTGGCGGTGTGCCTATAAACGGTGAAGTGTTTTTTTCAAGTCTGTACACCCTACCATCTTTTTATAGAACACTCGATAATATTGACTCAATTCAAATTGTGACATCAGCACGATTGCCGGATGATAATTTTCGATCAGAGTATCTTAGTCTTGGCGAATTTGTGCCAGAACCCACACTGATTGCCACACATACTCTTGATGTATTCAGATACATTATTGAACAACCATTGAAAACCATCAATCTGACTGAATTAAGTCAAAGTAGTGATTTCGTCGATGGATATTTTGTGGACGCGCCACTTTTTACTTATTCGCTGAATATTACTACGGGTGAATTAGAAACCCTCGATTTGATCATAGAATAATGGGAGTGGTTCAACTTTTTCGTTTGTGATAGTTATTGTAACATCTATGTATTGTTGTGCGGCGGTCAGTGTTTCTTCGCTGTGAGCATGAATTTCACCGATTGTTTCACCGATAGTAACCGAGTCACCTACTTTTTTATTGATGACAATGCCAACTCTTAAATCGATGGCTGTGTCTTTCTTTTCTCGACCAGCACCTAAAATTAGGGAGGCGTTCGCGACTTGATCTGCCGCGATCTCTGAGATGAAACCCGATGCATTAGCTGTAATTTTCTCTATTATTGGTGCCTGATGTATTTCAGATAGGTTATCAATATCATCAGGGTTACCCCCTTGTGCGGCAATCATCTGACGGAATCGCTCCATTGCTTTGCCATTATCAAGTTGTTCCTCTAGGATTTCGCGGGTTTCTTGTCGATTCGTCCATTGGGTGCGACGTCCTGCTAGTTTAAGCATATAGTCTGCAATACTTAGACAATGTTCGCGTAAATCTTCTGGACCCGCACCTTGGAGTGTTTCAATAGCTTCAACGACTTCTAAAGCATTACCCACAGCATAACCTAAGGGTTGATTCATGTCGGAGATTATTGCAATCATATCACGTCCAATGCTTTGTCCAATATCCACCATCATTTGAGCAAGTTGTTTCGCTTCATGGACATCGTGCATAAATGCACCTTTACCAGCCTTGACATCAAGCACAATACCTTTTGCACCTGCCGCTATCTTCTTGCTCATAATACTGCTTGCTATCAATGGAAGACTGGCAACAGTACCGGTAACATCCCTTAATGCATAGAGTTTGCCATCAGCGGGTGCTAACGCCCTTGTTTGACCCGCGAGCACAAGCCCTTGGCTTTTTGCTAATTTCGTAAATGTATCTTCATCTAAATTCACAGAATAGCCTGCAAAAGACTCGATTTTATCAAGTGTGCCACCACTATGACCTAATCCACGCCCACTCATTTTGGCGATTGGCACACCGAGCGACGCAACTAAGGGCAATACGACAAGAGTTGTTTTATCACCAACACCACCAGATGAATGTTTATCTACCGCATAATCTGTGATTGATGATAGATCAAGGGTGTCGCCTGAATTTGCCATAGCAAGTGTAAGCGCTACAATTTCTTCTTTTTGCATTCCGTTTAAATAAACAGCCATAAGCCACGCGGCAACTTGATAATCTGGTATGTTATCGTTGGTGTAATTTTCAATAAACCAATTAATTTCTTGTTGGTTTAACGCTTGCCCATCACGTTTTTTTGCAATAATATCTAATGTCCGCATAAAATTCTCCGGGTTAGGGTGAGATGTTAATTATTGTTATTGCTAGCATGATCTTTTTCGGCATTACCCATAGTTATACCGCAGGACAGTTTAAAAATGTATTTCGTTCACGATTTGGTGATCGTGCATACTATGGATTGTATCGCGTTTTTTACAATTTGTTTGCAGTCATCACATTGGTTCCCATTTCATATCTATTTGCACGTCAACCGGGAAATGTAATTTGGCGTATTGATTTGCGTTGGGAACCTGTGTTAATGGCTATTCAATTTGTCGGGTTAGTGGGCTTAGTGATCTCTCTATTGCAAATTGATCTGGGTCGGTTTTTAGGAATAACACAACTGTTTGCCTATTTTCGTGGTAAACCGCTACCATTGTCGAAAGAGGAATTACAAGTTCATGGTCTTTATGCTTTTGTACGACATCCGTTATATTTATTTAGTATGCTTGCTACCTGGCCTGTAATGACAATGACCGAAGCGTATTTAGGATTTTGTGTTGGTATGACAATATACTTTATTGTTGGATCGCTATACGAGGAACGTCGTTTGGTCGCAACTTTTGAGCAATCGTATGCAGAGTATCAACGGCGGGTACCGTGGCTCATACCATTTTTGCGGCGCGGTAACAAAACCTAACAAAACTCTGACGATGCAAGTACAATCTTTACGTTAAATTACCGATTATCTATTGTTTTGGGAGTAATCAATAATCAATGAACAAACAGAATCAACAACAATTAACTATCATTGCGTCAATCGTTGTCGTAGCAATCGTTGCAGTAGGGATCTTCATCTTTGTCTCACGGGATAGTGCAAGCTCTGGCTCGGACATCGACTACACGAATGTCGTGATGGAGCGTACTGACGATGGGGGTTTTATTCTTGGAGACCCGGATGCGCCAATTACTATTGTCGAATTTGCGGATTTCCTTTGTCCACACTGCCAAGCCTATAAATCAACGGTTGATCGCGTTATCAATGATTTTGTATTAACCGGACAAGCACGTTTTGAATATCGAATGTTACCCACACAGAATTTGTCGCCATTTGTTGGTCAAGTTGCTGAATGTGCGGCGGTTGAATATGAAGGTGGCTTCTGGCCCATTCATGACGAATTATTCCGTATTGCGAATAGTTCCCGTATAAGTGATGATATTGGTCGCCGCATTGCAGAAGAGTTTAACCTGGATTACTCGACAATTCTCACCTGCACGCGTGATGCTGAACAGGTAAGTATTGATCAGCGCCTTGCTACACAAGCTGGTGTTTCTGGTACACCTGCAATTCGTGTTCGCTATGGTGATTCTGGTCTTCAGCCGATCTCAGCAAGTTATGAACGTGGTAGTGTCCCGTTTGAGATTATTCAGGCGGCAGTTGCCAACGCACAATAATGAATAACTATAGGGATAGATCCTGATGCGTACTGTAGAATGGCATAACGGTGCTGTTCGAATGATTGATCAAAAGCAAATCCCCTGGGCATTGTCTCAGGTGGATTTGTTTACTGTTGAGGCTGTAGCTAATGCAATCTCAGATATGACTGTACGTGGCGCACCAGCAATCGGTGCCGCAGCCGGCTTTGGTCTCGCGCTTGCCGCGCAAGAATCATCAGCAACAGAAACTTCTGATATGTTAAATGATCTACAAATTGCATCTGTCTTGTTAAAGTCTGCGCGTCCAACGGCAGTAAATTTAGCATGGGCTGTAGATCGTTTGATGTCTACGTTGCTCAACACTAAATTAGAGACTGTTGAGCAGATGCGAGCGTTTTTGCTTGTTGAGGCGCAACAAATTGCAGATGAAGATATCGAAATTAATCGTCGTATGGGTGCTTATGGGGCATCATTAATCGATGATGATTTTACGATATTGCACCATTGCAATACAGGCGCGTTGGCAACGGTTGATTATGGTACTGCTCTAGGCGTGGTGCGTGCGGCATTTGAACAGAAAAAGAACATCCATGTGCTCCTTGATGAAACGCGCCCACGATTACAGGGCTCTCGATTAAGCGCTTGGGAACTTGAAAGACTTGGAGTTGATTATCATATTATCCCCGACACAGCATCAGGCTATTATATGCAACAACGACAGGTGGATATCGTTTTAGTGGGTGCGGATAGGGTGGCGGCGAATGGTGATTTTGCCAATAAGATTGGGACTTATCAAGTTGCTGTCTTGGCGAAGGAAAATGATATTCCGTTTTATACCGTTGCACCAACGTCAACCATTGATATGTCCTTATCAATGGGGGCTGATATTCCGATAGAACAACGTGATCCCTCCGAAGTACTTACCCCTTATGGTAATGCGTTGGTCCCAGAACACTTTAAGGCGTACAATCCCGCTTTTGATGTTACGCCCCATCGTTATTTGAGCGGTATCATCACAGAAAAGGGTATTATACGACCTCCGTTTGTTGATAATCTGCATATAATTCTTTCTAAAGATAACGCATAGTGTGTTGATCTGTAATGACGATTCGTACTGATTTACAGACGTTAGCCAGTCGAATTGAAGATGATTCAACACTCGCCCTTGGTGGCATGACCCTGTATAGGCGACCTGTTGCCTTTACCCGTGCATTACTCTCGCGCGCTTCACGCCCAAAAAACCTAACACTGTTGAATTTCACCGCTGGTTTTGAATCAGATCTTCTAGTTGGTTCCGGGTGCGTTGATGCTGTGCGTTCGGTGTATTTTGGCTTAGAAGCATTTGGTCTTGCCCCAATGTTCACTGCAAAAGCTAGCAACAATGGGGTGAAGATTATCGAAGAAACTGAAGCGAGTATTGTAGCAGGCTTACGCGCAACGACGAATGGGGTTGGATTCATACCTTCACATGCATGGATAAATACAGATCTCCCCGAAATCCGACGCGATGTAAAAACTATCAAAGACCCTTATACAGGCGAAACCTTTACTGCGTTTCCAGCGATTAATGTTGATACTGTTGTCATTCATGGATTGGCTGTAGATTCATCCGGTAATGTTTTGATCAACAACAATCTTGGTATTGATCTTGAGCTTATTTATGCCGCTAATCAAGTGATAGCAACCGTGGAAGTGGCTGTGGATCGTTTAACTAAATCAACGCAAGGTGTCATTATTCCGTCTCCCGGAATTGATTATGTGGCTGTTGTGCCTCACGGTGCACATCCTACGAGTTGTTTCCCAGAATACTCTGTTGATGGTCAGTTTTTGCTGTCTTATGTGGAAGCATGTAATGGTGGGAAGTTTGAAATCTTCTTAAAAGATTATCTGGAAAAATAGAGTTGATAAGCGAATTAGCCTTGTATAATGCCGTAATCGAATTTATAGTTAATTTGTAACTATTTTAGTAAAAGTAGTTATCAGGGGAGCCTGTGCAAATAGGCTGAGAGGATATGTAACGTCATATCGACCCTAGAACCTGATCCGGGTAATGCCGGCGTAGGGAGGTATGTATTCGAGTAAGTAGATCGAACCACTCCCTACAAATTTAGGCAGTGGTTTTTTGTTTTTGGTATCGAGGATACATACAATGTTAAAATTTCGTATCGTAATAACGATTTTGATTGTGATGTTTGTAATGTCGTTGACAGTTGCTCAAGAAGACAACGAGACATTGACAGTCGTCACATATGATAGTTTTGCAATTAGTGAAGAAGTTCTAGAAATATTTGAAGCAAACACTGGAATAGAGGTTGAATTTCTAAGACTTGCTGATGCTGGTGTAATGCTAAATCAATCGATCTTGTCGATTAATAACCCGCTTGGAGACATGATCTATGGTGTCGATAACACGCTACTAACCCGTGCATTTAACGAAGACTTGTTTATCCCATATGAAGCGGATGGTCTGGATGTTATTCCTGAAGAATTTAAATTGGATGATGAAATGCGTGTCACGCCAGTAGCATTTGGTGATGTTTGTTTGAATTATGACGTGACTTACTTCGAACAGAATGATTTGCAAGTACCTACAAGTTTAATTGACTTAACCTTACCTGAATACGATGGCTTATTAGTTGTACAAGATCCGGCGACTTCCTCCCCTGGTTTAGCCTTCTTATTGACAACAATAGCTACATTTGGGGAAGATGGTGATTATTCATATATAGAGTTCTGGCAAGAATTACTGGATAATGATGTTGCGATTGTCAATGGATGGACAGAAGCGTACTACGGCGAATTTTCTGCTGGTAGTGAGGATGGTGACCGTCCATTGGTTGTGAGTTATGCAAGCAGTCCTCCGGTTGAAGTGTTGTTCGGTGATCCTGATATAGAACAAGCTCCCACTGGTGCTATCGTTGCAGATGATATGTGTTTTCGTCAGATTGAGTTTGCTGGTATTCTCGATGGTGCCGAAAACGTACAGGCAGCAGAATTGTTCATAGATTTTTTGATCAGCATAGACTTTCAAGAAGATCTCCCCTTACAGATGTTCGTGTTTCCGGTAAACCCACAGGCAGAATTGCCTGAGATTTTTGTGGAGCACGCACAAGTGCCCGAAAATCCGGTGCAAATGTCAATTGATGAGATTGACGAAAACCGTGAAGACTGGATACGCAACTGGACCCGCACAATTTTACGATGAGAAAATTATACACAACTGCATGGCACGGGATTTTGATCGTGCCACTGCTGTTTTTCGTCATATTTTTTATTTATCCATTGTTGATGATACTTCAGATTAGCTTCTTCCCTGATGAAGCGCTTGATTTAAGTGGTTTTATCGAGATCATCGAGACCTCATATTACCGGGAAGTAATCTGGTTCACTTTTTATCAGGCAATATTATCAACGATATTTACGGTTCTTCTTGCACTGCCTGCCGCATATGTGTTTACGTGCTACAAATTTCGTGGAAAACAATTAATTCTTTCATTGACTACGTTACCTTTTGTGTTACCAACAATTATTGTTGCGACTGCGTTTAGTTCATTATTAGGCGAGAATGGTATTGTCAATGATTTTCTTGAGCAGATGTTTAACCTTGATTCTGTGCCTGTACAATTGGAGGGAACACTCAGCTTTATTTTGATTATCCACGTGTTTTATAACTTTTCGATAGCATTTCGTATGATTGTTGGTTTTTGGAACAACCGGAGTCATCGTGTGGAGGAGGTTGCTAAAACCCTTGGGGCAGGTGAGTGGCAACTCTGGCGTACGGTAAGGTTTCCATTAATCCGTCCTGCTGTTATTTCGTCAGCCATTCTTGTATTTATCTTTACGTTTACAAGTTTTGGTATTGTGCTGATATTTGGTGGGATACGCTTTGAAACAATAGAAGTTGTGATCTATAAAGAAACAATATATTACTTGAATCCGTCATTATCTGGAGCGTTGTCGGTAGTTCAACTAATGACTATGATGGGTGTGATGATCGTTTACACACGATTACAAAGAGACACACGTTTATCTTTAGTTTCTGAGGTAGAGCGTACTCGACCCGCGCGAGGGTTTAGAGAGAAAGCTGTTGTTATTGTAACAGTGATTTCTGTTGGAATATGCTTGTTTGTACCATTATTAGCGCTTATTGTGCGATCTCTGATTGATGTAGATGGTAGCTTATCCCTACTAAATTACGAACGTTTACTGACAAATACGGATCAGGTTGTAAATACTGTTTCTGCCACGACAGCCACGATGAATTCATTCATTTTTGCTGGAATAACAACTATTGTTGCAGTTCTTCTGGGCACACTCACAAGTTATCTTACGCATCAATCTCGCAGACACTTTGGCAGATGGCTTGATCCTATTTTTATGCTACCGCTAGCGACAAGTGCTGTTACTCTTGGTTTTGGCTTTATTGTTGCTTTAGATGAACCGCCGCTAAATCTAAGAACCTCATGGATTTTGATCCCGATTGCACATACATTAGTCGCGGTTCCGTTCGTAATAAGGAGTGTTTTACCGACTTTACGAGCAATGCCACCTACGCTCAATGAAGTCTCATATGTACTTGGCGGATCCCCGCTTGCTACATGGAGGAAAATTGAATTTCCATTAATCAGTCGAAGTCTCTTAGTCGGCGCTACCTTTGCCTTTACCATTAGTATGGGAGAATTTGGTGCCTCATTGTTTATTGCGAGACCTGATGCAACGACTATGCCGATTGCGATATACCGCTTATTAGGTCGCCCGGGAAGCGCAAACTATGGGCAGGCAATGGCGTTGAGTGTGTTACTGATGGGTGTTTGTGCCCTGAGCTTTATAATTATCGAACGTGCACGTAAAGTAGGAGTCGGCGAATTCTGATGTTATCTGTACGCAACGTGACATTTTCATATGGTAAGACCCCTGTTGTTGATAATGTGTCTTTAGATGTTGTGTCGGGCGAAATTGTATGTTTACTGGGACCGAGCGGCTGTGGCAAAACAACGATATTGCGTTTGATTGCTGGTTTAGAGCAACTATCGCAAGGTGAAATGTACATTAATGGTACAAGTTTACAGAAGATACCGGTACATAAACGCGGCTTTGGTCTTATGTTTCAAGATTTTGCCCTGTTTCCACATATGTCAGTAGGCGATAACATCGCCTATGGATTAAAAATGCAGGGTGTCTCGCGGCAAGTAACCCTGGGGCGTGTTAATAAATATTTAGAACTTGTTGGTTTATCTGGTTACAATAATCGTGATGTTGCTCAACTTTCTGGTGGTGAACAGCAAAGAGTTGCCCTTGCACGATGCCTTATCGCTGAACCAAAACTTCTAATGTTAGATGAGCCACTTGGATCGCTGGATGCACGACTAAGATCACATTTGATGGTTGAATTACGGGAAATCATCAAACAGGTAGGGGTCACAGCTATCTATGTAACACACGATCAATCAGAGGCGTTTGCTGTTTCAGATCAGATTGTAGTTATGAATAAAGGTCAATTTGAGCAAATTGAAAACCCGAGGAATATCTACATGAATCCAAAAACAACGTTTGTTGCATCGTTTCTTGGGTTCAATAATATTATTCCTGTAATACATAAAGCAGAAATATACGTAGATACTGCGATAGGGCGCTTCTCCATAGAAAGATTCTTGCCATTAGCGGATTATTTACTATTGCATCCTGATGGCTTAGTGCTCAATGATTTGGACAAAACATATCAACTGAATGGAAAAATTAGTAAAGTCATTTTTCTGGGCGTAAAATACCAATTAGAGATTATGGTAGATGAGGAATTCTCGATCACTATCTCTGTATTTGCATTTAGGAATGAGATACCAAAGGTAGGTAATGATGTCGTTATTGGATTTGATGATGATGCAATCGTACAGTTAGGAAATTAATTATTAGTATATTTTGATTATATTGTTAATTAATTGTTACGTTGTTTTTGATGGTTACGTGCTATATTTACTTGTATGTGAATAAACTGAATTGAAGCAGAATAATGAGCGAACAAATTTTGGTAGTTGATGACGAAGCTCGTGTTCGTCTAATGATACGAGAAAATCTCACAAGACGTGGGTATGATGTGGTCGAAGCAACAAATGGTCAAGAAGCAATTGAGAAAATCAAACATGAGTTTCCATCGCTGATTCTTCTAGATATTATGATGCCAATTCTTGATGGTATTGAGGTTGTTCGTTGGATTCGGTCTGTGCGAGAAGATATTCCAATTATTATTTTGAGTGCGCGCAGCGAGGAATCACTCAAAGTAAAGGCACTGGACTACGGTGCAGATGACTTTGTCACTAAACCATTCGGTCCGGAAGAATTACTTGCACGTATGCGTGCGGTCACCCGGCGCTCAAAGGTACAAAACGACGTACAGGTGAAGAAACTGATTATTGGTCAGATGACAATCGACATGGTCTCCCGCAGAGTCCTAATTGATGAGCGAGATATTCATTTAACGAGGACTGAATTTGCGTTGATGGTTGAACTTGCCCGAAACATCGAAACGCTTGTAACCCACGATCAATTGCTGGGGAAGGTCTGGGGACCAGAGTATCGGGGTTCTAATCATTATTTGCATGTTTACCTGGGACGGTTACGAACAAAACTTGGTGAAACATTCCGAGATTATCTTGAAACAGTGCCCGGTGAAGGGTACATCTTGCATCGTGTCGGAAATGAACAAACAACATAGTACTATCTGACTACCTATTCATATCTTTAGTAGATATTTAGGACAAATTTAGCTGATCAATGATACGTTGTAATTATAAGGGTAATGTTACTGTGTTGCGTTTATTCCTGTAACATATTCCTATATCAATATGATCTGCTTTGTAGACTAAGTAACGGGAGATATGATGTTTCAGACAACTTCGACACCCAAAATTGCTGAGATTGGGATGATTAAGGTTTCGGCAAAATCACGACCAACATCTGTCGCAGGCGCAATTGCAGGCGTTATTCGTGAGAATGAAACTACACAAATGCAAGCGATTGGGGCAGGTGCAGTAAACCAGGCTGTTAAAGCAATTGCAATCGCCTCTGGATATTTGGTAGAAGACAATATTAAGATCTGTTGTTTACCGTGTTTTGCTGAAGTCGAGATTGATGGACAGGAACGAACTGCGTTACTATTCAAAATTCGTAGAAGTCACGAATAGACAATAGATTTCGACATAACTAAAATAATCCAAAAAGACTGACATCATAAACGTCAGTCTTTTTGATTTCTTTGAGATGATTTCGTGCGATTTATCTGTTTACATATATAGCGAAGGTTTGATATTTAAAACATGATGCGTAAAAACAACATTTAAGTAATGCAACATGTAATTAAGCTTACGTGTAGCATGATAGAGCAGGAAGAAATTGTGCGTCTGTATACATAAGGTTAAAGAAGATGTGCATCAGGGATTTTGTTCATATTGATGAATGCGATTAAAAGATCTGATGTTGTGATGATGCCGACTAAGGTCTCATCGCGCATTACTGGTAAACAACGAATGTTATTTTCAAACATTAAGCGTGCGGCTTCGATTACAGATGTCTCTGGAGCCACAACTGTTGGTGCTGGGATCATGACTTCATTGATCGCAATGTGATTTCCTAACATGAATTTATTAGGAGCACGATGCTCGAACCGTGTATCGTTCAAGGCTCGCTGGCAATTATAATCACTCACTAAACCAACTAAATGATTGTGAGCACTCAGTACAGGCAAATGATGACAATGAATGTTTAACATTGTACTCATCGCTTGTGCAACTGTTCCACGAGGTCCAATCTTAATTGGGTTCGTAGTCATTATCTCAGATACAATCATAAGGTTTTCTTTCCAATATAATCGATTTCATAGGAATTTATACTATCTACCTTATGTAATTTCACAATATTACTGTAGTGACACTTATCACTATTTTATCTATACGTTTATCTACCGTATTGAGTCGAGCGGAATATAAAAAGTCATTGTCGTACCTTGATTATGCCCTGTATTGACTTCCATTCGCCCGTCGTTGAGTTTTACTCTTTGTCGCATATTTGTTATTCCTAGCCCTGTACTTTGATCCAACCTATTTATGTCAAAGCCCTGACCATCATCTTTTAATATGAGTTTTAGTGTGCGTTTTTGTGCTGTACCGTTAATTCTAAGGTGCTTGGCTTGAGCATGACGTATGACATTGCTTGTCGCCTCGTTTACAATTTGGGAGACTGCCTCCAATATAAACGGTGAAAAGGTGTTCTCATCATGTGATGCTGAAATAGTGATTGTGAGATCATCTGGAACGCTCAATCGAGCGATAGAATCAGCGATACAGTCGTACAATGATTGTGTTTCATGGTTTACGTGTTTTAAATCAAGGATATAGGCGCGAATGTCTTCGATAACCTTATCTAGACTCCCAATTGCGCGGTCTACTTCTTCAGGAGAATAATCCTCCGCAAGTCTCATAAATTGTAGATTCATTCCCACCGCATACAGCGATTGGATGATGCCATCATGCAATTCCATACCGACACGTTCGCGTTCTTCGAGCAGTGTTAAACGGTTTTTCTGTTCACTAAGCTGTGCACCAGCAATCGCAAGGGCGGCGTAACCGGCAAGTGTTTTGATTAACCACTCATCATCTTCGGTAAATGGTGCGCCGTCAATACGATCACACAGATATAACATGCCAAATAGCTGGCTACCAACTTGTATTGGGACACCCAGTAAACTTGTCATTGAGGGATGATTTTCTGGAAAGCCGACACTTCTTTCATGCTCGGTCATTTCTGGAAGGCGTAAGGTTTCGCGTTCATTCATAATTGCGCCTAATAATCCTAGACCGACAGGCGGGTGTCCTATCTTTGCAATTTCCTCATCACTCAACCCCACAGCTTTGAAGTATTTCAGTTTGCCTGTTCCATCTGGAACACCTAATGCGGCATACTTTGCATTGACAAGTTCTCTTGAGACAGAGGCAATTCTGTGCAGAACTTGTTCTAGAGTTTTGCCTTCTGCGGCGTACATTACAGATGCAACAATATCTTTGATTTGGTTGATCACTACTGTCATATGTTATAATTAGCCATTATTTTGATTTGTGGTTAAACTGAAGTTCAAGGTAAATTCTACCCTTAAACTAATATAGATTCGAGAATTAAGGTTAAAGTTATGACAAAATCAGTCCGAATTCTGGTCGCTGATGATCATTCGGTTGTCAGAGCGGGTTTACGCGCATTGCTTGAACGCCATGATCATTTACGTGTTGTAGCCGAAGCATCTACTGGCGAAGAAGCGGTTATAAAAGCACAAGAATGGTCTCCTGATATTGCTGTTCTAGATATTCGCATGCCCGGGTTATCTGGTATTGAAGCCTGCAGAAAAATCGTCGAAAAAGTTGAGGGATGCAAGGTCATTATGTTGACCTCTTATGCTGAAGATGAGCTTTTGTTTGCGGCGATTCAGGCTGGTGCTTCTGGTTATGTTTTGAAACGCATCAGTGATAATGACCTTGTAGGGGCAATTGAGCGTATCAGTAGGGGAGAAAGCATGCTAGACCCTGCAATGACCGCGACTGTATTCGCAGAGATGCGTAAAATAAATGAGGCACAACATACCGCCGCTTTTGCTGATTTAACACCGCAGGAGATGGCTGTTTTAACATTAGTTGCCCAAGGCTTGACTAATCGCCAGATTGCCGTGAAATTGTATCTTGGGGAAGGTACAGTGCGAAATTATGTGAGCAGTATTCTTGGTAAGATTGGTGTATCGAACCGCGCTGAGGCGGCGGCATACGCTGTGAAGAACAATATTCATGAACTTGTTCCACCTTCAAGCGATAAACGCAACAAAAAATAAATTATTGCCCCGAAATTATGTCGGGGCTTTTTTTATTGAGCGCTTACTTCATAGTTGTCGCCCTCTGCTACTGTAAGATCAACCGTGATTTCTTGTCCGCCAAAGCCATCTACAATATCATGCGCGCGCACAGTCACTATTGATGCTTCTGCCGGAATGTTGATTCCGCTTTGACTACGTGTAAACGGTTGTTCATTTTCATGTGGATGCAGTAAAAGACGCGTAAACGATGAACTTGTATCAGGTGTAATAACTGTGCCGTCAGGCAATACCACATCCCATCCATCAGCATAGTCTTCCCATCCTGTATCAGGGTGTTCCACGGTCACGTAAAATGTCCAGGTAGTTTCCGTATTTTGTACAGCACGAACATAGGTGACATCAGCATCGGCAGTTGACTCTGTTATAATTTCCTCCTCGTTGGTCAAACCTTCAAATACTCCGCAACCAGATACGAGGAATGGTAATGTTAGTATAAGCAATATTATCTTCATTAATTGCTCCAAAATGTTGGTAAAATTCTACTATCACGTATCTTATACTGAAGTTATTACAATATCTTTATGCCGTTGCGTGTTTTGTCCATGGAGGTGCATTTTATGAAGAATGGAACCTTTCTTTTCAAGATTGTGTCATATGTAGTGAAGATGTGGAGGGATAATGGCGGATAATACCTCGACAATGAAATCTTATGATGAAGATCCTGACCTTAGCTTGGTTCATGCTATGTCTGAAGGCGACTCTTCTGCATTAGACGAACTGTATGCACGGCATGGCAGTGGGATCTTAAGTTATCTGACAGGATATTTACGTGATCGCCAACTCGCTGAGGAGCTTTTACAGGATGTTATGCTTGCGGCATGGCGGAGCGCGTCAAACTTTCGTGGGGATAGTAAGGTGCGTACGTGGCTTTTGGTTATTGCACGAAATCGTGCGATTAACACTCATCGAAAGCGATCTTTAAATATGGTTCCTCTGGAGGAGGATTTGAACGCTCGAAGTACAGACACGGGACCGATGGAGAAGGTGATGAAGCGTTCTGAACATGAAGCACTGCGGGAAGCGATAGGTTCTCTTGCCCCGGCACACAAAGAAATTTTGGAATTGGTCTTCTTTCATCAGTTGACCGGACCAGAAGTTGCTGATGTTTTGGGGATAACAGTTGGCACAGTAAAAAGTCGTTTGCATCGTGCGAAGGAAACATTAAGACGAATTATGCAAATGATGGGAGAGGTCACAGATGCATAACAAGCATTGGGAAGATCTAATTCCATTTTACGTAGCGGGTTCTTTGGTGGGGCAGGAACTTAATGCTTTTGAAGCGCACATCGCTCACTGTGACCAATGTAAATATTTGGTGAATGATTGGCGTGGTATTGCTGCGGCAGTTTGGCAAAATGCACAAGAAGGCACACATGAATTGCCACCTCTGTCACAAGAAGTTAGACGCGATGTACGGGATACGAGCGTGCAAAGGCAGGCGCAAGTCAGTGCAAAATTAAAGAATTCGACGTCCGACAAAATTGTTCAGTTATCTATGCAGAGCGTCTCAAGTCCGTCCAATCAGGTGTTCTCTTCCAGATCAAGACGCGCTTTTCAGATTCCGGTAACCTTGGTTGCGGTAAGTATTGCAATTTTCCTAGTCGTTGGCTTACTGGTAATCATGTCTACAGCGCCTCAAAATGGTGATGATAACAGCGCCACTTCGATCGCTGGGTTATCATCAGGCGCTACTGAAACACAAAGTGCTACGATCACACAAACTAATGTTCCTTTAGCTTCATCTACGCCTAGCCCGTCTACCCAAGTAACACTTTCATCTGCATATATACCCTCAATTTCGCCTAACTCAGCCCAATCAAGTGGCACTGTGATTTCAACACCTAGTGGTGGGGTAGGTGGTGGGCAAGCTGAATCGCCGTTGGATCAGAGCTTTACAAATAATGGTGATATTGTCTCTACTCCAGTATTTCAAAATAGCGCTTGCTATGCCTTGAATTCGCAAGAGGCGAGTGTGAATATTTATGAATTCGCGGGTATTCAGCATAATTTGGTAGGTCAATTAAATCCAGGTGATCGTGTAGAAGTATATGTTGTCAGCTCCAATGGATGGTATCAGACATTACGCATTTCCGATCAATTTACTCAACGTGGGTGGATTGATGGAGATTTAGTTCAACTTGAAGGATTGTGTGATTCATTGCCACTACCGACACCCACACGCTCTACTATGATAACACCGTCGAACCAGCAATGTTTGATTAGTAGTGCAAATGGTGATGCCATTTCCATCTACGCCGGTCCCGGTGATAGTTATGACATTTTGACAACAATGTCTCTACAAGCTACCGCAAATGCACAAGCTGTTAGTGATAATAGTTGGTATAGAGTCAGCTATACAGCACTTTCGATTAATTGGCTTGGTTGGGTAAATGGAGACGATGTTGCACTTAACTTCAATTGTGATGATCTGCCATTGATTACTTCGCAGAATTATCCACCAGAAACCACACCTGTCCTTACACAAGAGGCACGCACACCAACTGTGGCTACAGAGGTGTTTGCAAGCCCTGAAGTTGTACAATTTATGACGCTTGATCGCGATGTTTCTCCCGGTAGTCAGGTAACGCTACGCTGGGAAACACGAAATGCAGAAAATATTTGGATCGAATACCATCTTCCATCTCAAAATATGTTTGCAGAGGATTATGAGCCGCTAAGAGTGTATAGCGATTTATCACCAACAGGTACAATCTCAATACGTGTACCTATAGATTATGATGCAAATAGCATTGCCTTCTCTTTGATTGTGGATACGTATAACAATATTGGACGCACTCTAGGCGCTACGGTTCTTGTAGACGTTGCACAATAACAAAAAGACGGTGAAGTGATTCACCGTCTCACACATCTTCGTTATCGATTACTTCTAGCTACTAACTTTCCTGTTTTTCAGTAGTTGTTTCGTCACTATTTTCACGTAAACCGCGTCGGAAATTGGCAACAGCTTGTCCCATTTCACCACCAATTTTTGAAACACGACCTACACCGAATAATAAGACAACAATCGCCAATACGATTAACAGTTCAGGACCGTTGAAATTTGGCATTAGGTTTCCTCTTTCCAAACTTATTTGTATTTTTACTTTATGCGATATTTCTTACAAGTATATATCTTAAAGTTATTCTAGCCCATATTTTAACATCAGTATGTCTGTAATGCACCCATAGAACTGGACACAAAAATACAATTTCTTAGTGAACAAATTGCTGTTCACGGCGACGAACCTCAAACTCTTGCGGCGTGAGGTATCCCAATGAGGAATGGATGCGTTTAGTCATGTAGACATCCTCGATAAACTGACCAATGCGTTGCTTCGCGTCAGCAAAATTGTCGTAGTATGACAGGTCAATTTCTTCTTCTTTCAAAGTGCGAATCAGCCGTTCAGCATAGCCATTCTCACGGGGTTCACCCACACGCGCCATGCTAATTTGCACCCCTCGGTCATGCAACAGATTGACATACTCCCAACAGGCATATTGCCACCCTTGATCCGAATGATGAATGGTCGGGCAGTGCGTTCTCAATGCCTGCTTCAAAGCAGAAATCGTCAGCGATTGTGCATCCAGATTACGGCTGAGTTGCCAACCGCGAATTGCCCGTGTGAAGACATCCATAATAACTGCCAGATAGACATGCTCCTGTCCCAACTGCACATAGGTGATGTCTGCCACCCAGACTTGATCCGGTCTTGTGATGTCCAATGATTGCACCCGATTCAGGTACCGGGCGAAATTGTGTTGGCTGTTTGTGGTTCGCACCTTACGCCGTTTGCGTGTCTGCAACAAGCCCATTTCGCCCATGAGACGACGCACGCGCTTGTGATTGACTTGCCAACCCTCGCGCTGAAGCATTTTGGTAATGCGACGATAACCGTAAGTCACCCATTGCGTTGCCAGTCGCTCAATGACTTGCCTCAATTCACGATCTGCTGCTTGGGTCGATTGATAGTACACACTGCTACGAGCGCAATCCAATACAGCACACAATTCGCTTACCGGGTAGTCTGCTCGTAAGGTCAAGACAATTTCCCGTTTTTGCTGGAGGTCGAGCCTAAGATGCTGGAGGCTTTTTTTGCAATTTCCAGTTGCATCGTCAGCCGTCCCACCATCCTCTCTAACTGTGCAATTTGCGCTTCTTCTTCGCTTGTGTCCGGTTTCTCAAACGCACTCGACGCATTCTCCAAAAACTGACGTTTCCAGTTACCAAACTGTTGGGCGCTCAGTTGATGCTCACGACACACTTCCGCCTGACTTCTCTCGCCTGTGAGAACGGACAGAACCAACTCTGTTTTGAACTCCGCACTAAATGTCCGACGTTTTCTTCTGCTCATGCTACACTCCCTTGTGAACACAGTTTACTTCATTTAGTCCTGTGTCCAAATTCAGGGGTTCACTACA
>DAOTXB010000157.1:0-2953 GCA_034435575.1 Anaerolineae bacterium | reverse complement strand
AAGTCTGCGACATGGCATGGTGGAGGTCGACTCGATTGTAGAATCAACCCGACTGCGTGATGCGTTTCGTGAGGCGCGTGATGGAGAATAAGTGAGCGCCGTTAATCATCCGAGGGGGCATACATAATCACCCCCTACAGATGTTACTTGATCTAATATTGCCCGAATTGCTCGATGCCAAGTTGCCGGATAGATACCGACCCACCCGCTTGTGGACGCGCAAGGCGTACTTCTACCGCGTTTAACGGTCCGAGATAATCCTCAAATGAGTCGATGGGTACGATCATCTCACGGTCAAATTCGACATCATCCCATGCTTCATTTTCCCAATTCCATAATTGTACCTGTAACGCGGCTGTGAGCGCGTTCGGGCGTTCGATGACAAGATTCATCGCTTCAACGTCGCTCAATACCGCTGAGGGCAATGGGGTGAAACGGAAGATGACCTCGCTATCGTTGAACATATTGATACTATACGGACCGACATCATCCACCCCATTACGATTGCGCGACACCCATGTGAACTGATTCTGTGTGACATGACTCAGGTCATCAAGGTCACTGCTTTCGTTGAGGACCTCGCGTGATTCCAGCGTGAGTTCGATGATATAGAGCGTGGTATCTAAGGCTTCCCAGCCTGCACCGTCAACCACTTCATCAATCGGGGCGTTGTCTGCCCATGCGATCAGGTACACACGATCACCGCGCGCGGTGGAGGCGTATTGGTCGAGCACGAAGGCGTTCAAAAATGCCTGTCTGCGCTGGTTTTCCTGTGTGAAGCTGTCCTCATCAAGATCAATTTGAATGCCGGATTCGGAATAGTTTGCCTGCCCGAGAATGTCGATGGCGGTGTTGTCTGCCTCGACAGAATACGCTTGAGCAGAACTACGAAAGAAGCCCTGCGACAATATCACGTTGGAGATTTCGCCACTATCGTATTCTAAAGGTGTGGGCGCGGGCGTGTTGATCCGGTCATAGCTTACACCGTTTGCGCTGAAGGTTTCTACCTCATCCGGCTCGATAGCATCCGGTAACCGGACAATGCCTTCATTGGTGACAATAACCGCGTTGGTCAGGGTGATGTCGCTATTATTCCGTATCGCCCCTTGAATACTGTAGACATCTTGATCGGTGTTGATGCTGACGCTGGCGGTACCACTGATTTGTGGACGCGCAACGGTGCCGGTGGTGTTGAAGCCCGCGATGAAGCCAGAATCCAGCGGAAAATCGACGGCTTGAAATGTGCCTGTCTGCGAAATTTCAACATTACTGCTGGTGCGTTCGGTTAATACACCCGCGCTCAGACCAAGTTCAGGGATCGGGCGGAGCAGGCGCTCATCGGTGACATCCAGCGAATAGTTGCTCCGGCGCGGGGCGAGTAACCCCACAACCTGATCGATCTGTGCGTTGTCGCTATCATTCCATGTTTGCACCACAGAGATACGGCTCAATGTCGCTTGATTGCCGCGTAAGGTTAAGCCGATTCCGCGCGCGACCACCGTAAAAATGACGATAAAAATTGGAATGGTGATCCACGCCCAATCAAGGCGATTTATCCGTTGCAGGATGAGATAATTTGCCGGTCCGACTAGCGCAACATAACCGAGCAGGAACGCGAGCAGTGTCAAAATGGAGGGGAGTAAGTCTAGCCCCGGTAAAATTTCTACCGCATCCCGCGCTAATTCCCAATTGGCGAAGCCGTGCGTCCAACTCGGCTGTACATCAACAGAGGTCAACATAGTAAGCCATAAGCCGGGTAAATTTTGCCAATCCCGTAGCGGTTGGGCGTTGGGGTCAATGGTTAAATAGTCGATTGTGCCGTTGCCATAATCACGACGAACAAGCAGGGGGACGTTGTCACCATTGCTGATCAATGCCGTGCCATCCTCGGTGACCTCTCCGGTAGCGATCACAAATTGTTGATCGAAGGTGTTGTTGTAATCTCCACCAAAGCGTACCAGCGCGTTCAAATCGTTGATGGTGTCGGTATTATCCGGTGAAAAGGGCAATAATGACCCTAAACCAGCGGCGGTTGCTTGCCAGGAAGCACCACCCCCGACGATGAGATGTCCACCGGAACGCACCCATGTTTCCAGCGCGTCACGTTGTGCGGCGGAGATCGTGCCCGTGTCAATGTCGTTAATCATGATGGCGTTTACGGCACCCAGCGCGGCGGCACGATCCGGCAAATCATTGATCGTCCAATCTGCCTGTACCGCATCATCGCCACCGGTTTCTACGGCGCTCAGATTGATGATTGACCCACCCGCCGATTGTGACAGCACCACATACAGTCGGTCACGGGTGGCAACACTGCGTAACACCGTGTCCTGATCAACCACAACACTCCCGCTATCATCCAGAATTTCTACACGAATATCACGCGCATTGGCATAGGCGGTAATGTACAGGGTGATGACCTGTTGCGCGCCGGTTGGGATATCTACAGGCGTGCTGAAGGTATTTGGTAAGCCACTACCGGATGTTTCTGGACGGATAACCAGCCGTCCGTTGATCGGGTCACCGTTATTTTCAATATTGACCCGCACGGGGAACCATTCGTTCGGGCGGAAGTAGCCGTCATAACCGGCATTGATTGAGAGTGAGAACAGGTCACTAATATCCTGTGCGGAGGCACGTTCCGCCGGTGCGATTGCGCTCATGCTCAGGAGTACGAGCAGCAGCATTATCAAAACACGATATTTAAGCCATTTCATGCCGTTACATTGTCCATTCAACTTGTTCAAGAGATGTGCTTCAGGGTATTGACCCAAAAGGATTACATTTTAAGGTGTTGTTGTATAACGTTGCCATTGTACCATGTGGCGTAATCTGTTCGATGATTTTAATTTATTCGATTCCCCTATGGTCTGTCATCCTGCAATCTTGTCAGCGGCGATGTTTTTCTGTAGAGTCGGGATTGTCCTCATTATTGAGTATTATTCAGTCATTA
>DAOTXB010000156.1:0-2537 GCA_034435575.1 Anaerolineae bacterium | reverse complement strand
ACTTCGGGACAAATAGAGGTGACCGCGGAGGTCACGGAAGCTATTCTGGCGGAGATGACAGATGAGGCAGAGGTATCACCAGTGGAAGTGAACTCGACACCACCTGCACCGGATACCGAACCACCGCTTGTCGCAATTGTCAGTGATCCTTTTATTGCTAACACTAATCCGGATTGGACATTGGGAACAGGTTGGCAAATTGTGCCATCGGAAGGTAACTATGCTTTACAGGGAACGGGTAATACTGACTTCGTTACCTATGCACCGCAGACATTCACTGACCTAGTGGTGGAAGCCATCGTGCAATCTCGGCAACTCACAGCAGAACTCTATCTGCGCCAGACAGCGACGGAGAGTTACCGCTTATCGCTCTCGCCTGATGGTAATGTGGTTGTTTATCGGAACGATGTCGTTCTTGCAACAGCAACCGTTGCTGGTAGTGGAAATAATCAGTGGCGACACATGCGCTTCTCCGTTTTTGGGCATACTTTACGTGCAGCAATTGATGGTGTGGAAGTGCTTGTTATGACGGATACACAACCTTTGCCAGAAGGGTCAGTAGCATTCAGCGGATCAATTGATCGAAACAATTCAAATCAAAAATTGCTTATCGATAATGTACGCATCTGGATACCAGAGATAGAAGATGTAACAACACCGACCCCGGAAAATAGGGAGCCTACCGCTGATTTCGCGTATAATTGTACTGGTTTAGTTTATACATTTGATGGTAGCGCATCATCAGATCCTGACGGTACAATTACCGGCTATTCATGGGATTTTGGGGATGGAACATACGGTGAATCGTTGAGCATATTTTTGGGACAACAGGTACATATGATGTCAATCTTATTGTAGCTGATGATGAGCAAGATAATGGAACAATCACTAAATCTGTTGCTATTTCCGAATTACCAGATAATCCTCTCGATTTATTGTTTACGGAAGATTTTGAAGCACAATATATCGATTGGGATATCGGTACAGGTTGGTTCTATGCTCCAGAAGAATTTGGAACAGCTCTTGCGGTTGCAGATAGTGCTGCATTGACGACACTTAATCAAGTGATGTCTGAAGATGTTGCTATTGAAACTGATTTACGTATCTATGAAGGTGTAGCAACCTTCTATTTACAGCAAGAAAGTTTTGGTGGCTATCATGTAACGGTCAACAAAACCGGGCAACTCGATATTTTCCGAGAATCAGATTTACTTAATAGTAGCACATCTAGACAGTGGAACGTCACCGAGTGGAATAACATTCGTATTGAAACTAACCAGTCATTCCTGAGAGTGTGGATCAATGATACGGAAGTTGCCTCTGTTCAAGACCCGCGGCCATTGCCGGCTGGTAAAATCGCACTACAAGGTGACGAAAATGGTGTTTACTTTATAGATAACTTCAAAGTGTTCACCCCAGCTACTGAAGCAATTCCGCAACCATTCCGCAACTTACCCGCACAAGTACCACCAGCACATCCTCCAGAGGGTCCGATTGACAATATACAAGACGATCCATTTTCCATACAACAACTGATAGAGCCCACGATTGGCATCAATACCTTTGGGTATGGGCAACTAAGATACAATTCAACGCTGGGCGCTTACTATCAAGAATTATGGTTGGCAGACCCAAATGATCCGCTTTATGTAAGAGAGAATCTCACTGATACAGATGCACTTAGCGAAACTCAACCTGATTTATCCTTTGATGGGAATACCATTGCTTATGTTCATACGAATGTGAGTACCATCTATGTGCGCTATCGCAATGAAAATTTCGCGATTGAACATACGCTGGTCACGAACGCGACAAACCCCGATTGGGCACCTGACGGACGATTAGCATTCAGCCGATATGCGAATGGGCAACGGGACATCTACATCCGCGAAGTTAATGGCACAGAGTGGCAACTAACGAACGATAGCGCATCCGATTACAATCCATCATGGTCACCAGATGGTTCAGCTCTTACCTATTCAACCTATGACATCAATACCAGTTCTGAAAGTTACAATATTGGTGCTGTTGTAGTCAGTGCTGGGGCAACACCATTTGTTTTTGACCGTAATAACACATGGGATTACTATCCAAAATGGTCACCGGTATCTAATACAATCGTTTACACGTCGTTTGATTCAGGGCTATCTAATAATGACTATTACACCGTTAACGCAACGATAAACGGATTAACCATTACCCTAACAGCAGGATCACAAATCACTAATGATGGTGGTACGATTAGAGAAATTGATGGTGCTTGGTCGCCAGATGGTACACAAATCGCATATCGTCCAAGCAATCAGTACTACTACTATACGGTTCCGAGTAGTGGTGGCACAGGAACACTTTTATCAACCACGTTCGTCAATGTATCAAGCGATTTCGATTGGAAAAACGACTTCCCGCTACCGACAGATAGTAATTGTGCTGATCTACAGATTGATCTTTTGCCGAAGTATAACTATCCAGAGTATGTGATCCAAGAAATGGAAGATATGGGTATCGCTAACACGGGTGGTATTCGTGCCTTGCGT
>DAOTXB010000155.1:0-2458 GCA_034435575.1 Anaerolineae bacterium | reverse complement strand
CCCACCAATGGCGCGGCGGGGGTGATCCCGGCGGTGTTGCTCTATTATCGCTGTTTTTGTGATGCCACCGACGAGAACTTACTGCGCTTTTTGCTGATAGCGGGCGAAATAGGCAGTCTGTTCAAAAAGGGCGCGACCATCTCCGCCGCACAGGGCGGTTGTCAGGCAGAGATCGGCGTATCGTCAGCGATGGCGGCGGCGGCACTGACCGAATGTCTCGGTGGCACCGTTGAGCAAGCACTCATGGCGGCGGAAATTGCGATGGAGCATCATCTCGGCTTAACCTGCGACCCGATCTCCGGTCTGGTACAAATTCCGTGCATCGAGCGCAACGCGATGGGCGCGATGAAGGCGATAACCGCCGCAAATCTGGCATTAGACAGCACACCGCAACACGCCAAAGTGTCGTTGGACGCAGTCATCAAAACCATGTGGGAAACCGCCCGCGACATGAGCGATAAATATAAGGAAACCTCCGAGGGTGGGTTGGCGCTACATATTCCGGTCAATGTGATTGAATGCTGAGACAGTAACACCTTCAATTCATGTTTTGACTTGTCGTGGCGAGCGGTGTACTATATAAAAAGTTAGTGCGCTCATCGTCAGCAGTGGGGAATATACACACGATGATGATCGAAGGTTCTTCGGACGGGTACACAGTTCCGTCTCTACAATCGACACGACGTATTTTACAGTGTTACACTTGTAAGAATAGCGCTAAAAACTAACAACTAATTACTGAAAACAACGATAAGCAGGGATGTATGCCGTTCGAACGGCAGTGGTTAAATAATCGCACCATACTTTCATATAAAATCGAATCGCTTGATACCTATGATCTCATGGATTGGTCCAATGATGTGGTCTCTAACATCACAAATTGGAAACCGCATGGGCATTATCTCGTGCTGTTTGATCTATCGATGCCGGGTGTCAGCTTGCCCTTCCTTGTGCTGACCAGACGTGATCTGTTCAACGTGGGCTTGACCCACATCGGCAAAATCCGCATCATGCAACATCTGGAGAAGCTCTCCAAAAAGAAGCTGTATTTTGCGCTTGTGCTGTCGCATTCTGCCTCCGGCACGGTGTTGCAGAAATATCACAACACCCACAGCGGTGATGACAGAATTACGGGCAAGGTCTTTTTCCATAGCGATTATGCGGTGAAGTGGTTGTCGTCACAGGATTTTAGTGTGCGGACATCCGTCACCCGCCCCATCAAATTGGACAATATGCTCAAAGTCGTGCGCGCCATGAATGACAATGACCCCACCGCCGTCAAGGTGGGCACGGTTATCACCATGTTGATTAATAATGCGGTGGAATCCGTCGATTTTTCCGATAAAGAAAGCCTGATCGTCGGGCGGCGATTATCCAACAGCAAGAGCACCAACCAGAAAATTATGCTGGACTTAAGCGGCTACGGCATGGACTCCCAGAGTGTCTCGCGCAAACACGCCATGCTCTCCATCGAAGATTCTTACTTGTACGTGACCGACCTCAACAGCACCAACGGCACCTACATTAACAGTAAACGGCTCAACCCCAATATCCCCTATCTGGTGCGCCGGGACGATAAAATTCTGTTCGGCACAATTTCCATCACCATCCTGTTTTAGACACCCGCTTTTCTGTTAGACTATCCGCATACAGGATGATCCAGAACAGAAAGGCACACCCCACTCATGACGACAGACACACCCTCCCGCGCGGAAGAAATCGCACAAATCCACACCGAATACAAAAACTTTTACCGTCTGCTAGGCGGTGGCGCGTTGGTCGCACTCGGCGTGCTGATCGGCGCGGTGCTGTTCAGTGGCAACACCCCACCCATCGAGGACATCACCGGATACCTCACCAATCTCTATACCGAAGCCGTCAGCGTCATCTTGACCATCTTCGTGCTGATCTTTTTGCAAGAACGCCGAGAAGAAAACCGACGTATCAGAGACTTGCAAGAACAACTTGTCAGGGATGCGGGCAGTCAATCGAATGATACCGCCTTGAGCGCCGTTTCCGAATTGAAAAAACAGGGCTGGTTAACAGGCGACGGGGGTTTATTGAAGGGCATAGACTTGGAGCAAGCTAACCTACAGGGCGTGAACTTGCACAACGCCAATCTCGAGAGTACGAACTTGCCAAAAGCCAATCTACAGAGCGCCAACTTGTTGGAAGCCAACCTACAAAGCGCGAACTTGTGGAACGCTAACTTATACGGCGCGGACTTGACACGAGCCCATCTAAATGACACGTTCTTGACTCTCGTTACGCTAAGGGGCGCGGACTTGCGAAAAGCCAATTTACAGAGCGCGAACTTGTTGGAAGCTAACCTACAGAGCGCAAATTTGTTAGAAGCCAACCTACAGAGCGCGATCCTATTGAATGCCAAGTTACAGGGTGCAACCTTGTGGAATGCCAACTTACAAGGCGCGAACTTGGAGAATGCGACATTCGATGA
>DAOTXB010000154.1:0-6437 GCA_034435575.1 Anaerolineae bacterium | reverse complement strand
AGGATACGATGATAGTGTCCCCTGCTGTAGCCACCGGATCATCTACTTCAAAACTTTGAAACATTACCTGGGGAATCTCTTGCAGGTCGATAATTCCCTGATCTATCACATCAAATGGATAGGCACAGCGAAACCCAAGATCACGGTTACGCGATTGCGCGAATACAAATCCGCGCCATGCAGTTCTTAAACGATCTGGACTGTCATTAAAACTACCGCCCCGAATAATATATTGATCCGAGGTATCTGGAAGCATCTGCGAGCGTGTCCATTCGCTCACATTACCTGCCATGTTGTATGCGCCAATCCAGGATATACCCGATGAATAATGATCCACCGATGCCACACCTTCAAAACCATCATCCCTATCTTGATCTGACCATGCTTGCTCACAGTTTTCATCACAAAAATTGGCATTGTTCGAGTCGAATTCATGCCCATAAGGAAAGATCAGGCGATCTGGTCCGCGTGCAGCGTATTCCCATTCGATTTCGGTAGGTAGATCACCACCGCGCCATGTGCAATAATCTATTGCTCTATCATGAGGTATGCTCACGATAGGATCATCATTATCGGGTGGATATGCCATCGCTGGCGCACAGGGTCCGACCAGAATACACTGTCGATACTGTGTGTTGCTGACTTCGTACTTGTCAATCCAGTATGGTGCTGTAATTTGCTGTCTATTCGTTTCAGTGGTTAGTTCACCATCGTAGAATGACATTCCCTCTGGATTCGCATTGCCAAACCAGTATTGAGCCATAAGAGTATGTGCGTGCTGAATTTTCTCTTGTGTGCTACCCATTTGGAATTCACCTGGGGGGACAAGTACCATCGTGGTATTGTTCAGATTTTGCTCACAGGGTGTCCAGTCCGCGTTTTGTTCAACTGAGAAGTCAGGTAGCCAGTCACAGTCACCTATTGATTGGACTGATACATCAAAAGTTAGCATCAGTATCAAGCCCATCCCTAAAATCAGAGTTTTTTGCGTCATCGTATATCCGTATTCAACAACAAGCGTTCAGTCTATTGTCGGCGTTTTTGGCTTCGAACGTTTGATCGAGCTTGCGGAATAATGGGAAGCGATTTCAAGATCTGGTAGTCTGCCTGATGATGTGAATAAACATCGGAGATGAACATGCGCGATCTCATGACTGTACTGGTATTTATCCTGGTGTTCGGCTACGTGGACGCAGAGCAAATAAGTGTACAATTTCTTCGCTATGCAGGCTGGTCGCCTAAACTGAGTGCAAACAACTTTCTTTGCTCAGCTAAATGCTCTGTCCGACAAATAACTCAAAAACCGTTTGTACTGATTTAGCGCGCAAAATGCCAATACCTTATGCGAATTACTTACCGGATGAAGCACTAAATAGTGTACAGAGATCTAACTATTGAAAGTCCAGTGCAATCACTTCATGGTCGAGAATTGACGGCACATTTAATGTCAGGATATTGCCCTCACGTTCATAAGTGGGGATCATATCTAGCTTTAATAGTTGCACACGCCGAAGGCGCGAATCTGTGGGTATTTGGATGTGAACCTTTTGTTCTCCTGGCGACATAAGTTCGCGCATAGGACCCTTCATCATCATCGGATTAGTCAGATTAACCAGATGGACCGTAATCGCATTGGGATGCCCCCATACATTTATATCAATGATGCCCGGTCCTTCGACTTGTGCCACGAATGGCTGATTTGTTGCCCATTTGACTGCGTTTTGTAGTAGCAACCCATGATCGAGGCTCATTACCTCCCAGAATGTGCGGTCAATATCCCAGGGAAAGTAGACAATACGCCCGTTTCCTATCTCGCGTAAATATACCTGCGGAATATCGGTATGTGCCTCACGCGGGTAAGCTTCTTCCATAGGTAAATCTGGATAGGCAGGAACTAGCGTTAGTGGTATTTCATCAAACGATAAATGAGGCGTTACTTGCACCTGATGCACGCCATTGATTATTCGCTTCGCACGATCCATGCCACGTAATAGTGCGTGACGGTCTCCAACCATCGCGTCCCCTTCGAGATTGATGTACGCGTTTTTGACAGGTCCGATGGTACTCGCATAATCGACACCAAAAAGATCAGTCAGACCAAAGTTGTCGCGCTGAGAACCATCGATATCATGCAGTGAGGTATGATGCGTTGCGATTAGGCTCCCTCCATTGGTCACAAACTCGTGTAGTTGATCACATTGCTCCTGTGAGAGTACAGCGATGTTTGGCAGTATCAGCGTCTCATAGCGCTCAATGTGTGATAAATCCTCCGAATGCACCATATCAAAGGGAATCCGTGCTTCAATCAGAGCATGGTAGATGCCCAGCAAATGATGTTCGACCGTCTCTTGTGGATGATCGCCCCCGTACCAGCGCGCAGTTTGTTGCGAATAAACCAGCCCAACCTGTGCGAGAGATTGTTGATCTTGTAGATACGGTTCCAGTTTTTTGTGAAAGCGATAGATTGATTCTACTACGGGTAGCCAGCGATCATCAAAAATTTGCCCACAGAACTTAGTAAACCAGGGTCGCATTCCACTGGCGATCGAATCCGCCACCCACACACGCATTTCAGCATCAGTCTGCACAGAGTCTTTCCAGCGATGTGGTTCTTCTATACCGACGCTGAAGATACCCCCAACGGGCTTATCGCCCATCGTTGCTCTAAATTCTTTCGCATTCATTCCCGATGCCCACGGCATCATCGTCCCACTTCGGGATTGACGATCTGCGAACAGTATTTCTGCGCGTTCCGCAGCCATTTTCATATTGAGATCGCTGAGTGTTCCACCGCCAGAGTTCGGAATATAGTGGCTTTCTGGTTTAATTGCACGGATCGCATCGTCCCATTGTTGCCACAGATTAAAGAGACGTTGCTCGCGCCATACAAGATATTGGCGGTAAGCTTGCTCAGTCATAGAATGGGTGATAGGTAGTTCAAAACCACTAAATTCACGGAAATTTACGCGACAGTTCTCACAGTAACAAAATCCACTACCGCCCCATCGATTACCAAATAGACCATCTACACCATACTCACGAACAATCTCGCAATTGACTTCGTTCATAAACTCTAAATTGTATGGACCGAGTGCACATGTTACCCATGCTCCTGACATAGACCAGTGGGGCATTGCTTTGCCGTCTGCCTGCACCATCGCCCATTCAGGGTGTGCTTCATAACTCTCCTGATGCATTGCATGAGGGTCTGTCCTTGCAATCACACTCATACCACGTGATCGTGCTCGTTCAACAGCTTCTCCAAATAGATCACCTCCGTTTAAATGTCTGCTCACATATTGATAAGGTACTTTGCTCGGATGATAGGCAATATACCCGCCGGTGCTGAGTACAACGCCATCGGCGTGAATGCGATCTAGATAATCAAACCAGAAATCAAGATCAATCTTGATAGGGTCATCTTCTGTAAAGGTGATTTGCGCCCATCGCATTGTATCTATAAATGCTTTATTCATATAAGTGTAGTCTCCCTCCTTCGAGTATTTTGAGTGGTGGGTGAGTGTGATACGTCAATGATTCTCGAACGTCTGTATCATTTGTTTTGATTCTGGCATCAAGTGATGCTATCAATTTCTCGTGCGATTCTTAAAAGATATGCTCTAGTTCCATCTGGTAGGTCATAGATATTTTCATAGCGTATGTTGGGAACCACAATCAGGTACCATGGACTGCTACCAATGAAAAAAGGGTCATTAAAAACCATTATCAGGGTGACTTTATAGACGATGTTTGGCTAGCGAGTAAGCGTATCATCGTTTTCTAATCACTGGAAACACTCACTTCCTCAAAACCCGCAATCTCAGTCAAATCTCACTTCTGTAAAATGCTATCCTATACGTTGCTACCAATGCGATATATTAAAGGCAGAAAATATGGCTTTAAGTCAATGTAAGTTTTTCATTTTGAGTACGCTAATTGTACTTCTTTTTGGTATGGGGACAACCATCTCAGGCCAGGATGACACGATAATTCAGATTGCTTTACCGATATGGTTAACCAATATCATAGATGAAGATATCTTCGAGCGTTTTGAACAGCAGAATCCTGGTATACACATTGCTGTTGAGGGTGTTGAAGACTATTACTTCACAACACCGGGCGCTGATCCAGATACTCACTTTGATGAACTTTACGCTTATGCACAAGAGGCAGATGTGCTTTATATAGCGCCTTCAACGATTTCACAGTTCAGTACCGATACAGGTTATTTACTTGATCTCACTCCTCTAATACAAGCAGATTCCAACTTCAATTTAGATGATTTCTACCCTGCGATGATCGATGCATTTCAGTGGAACAATGGAACGTGGTCTGTACCCATATTCGGCTCTCCCATTATGTTTCTGTATGATCGCACAGCCTTTGATGCTGTTGGATTACAATACCCGAATTCCAGCTGGACATTCGATGATTTTGCCAGTGTTGCCATTGCCTTGACCGAATTTGATACAAACGGTGATTCTATTGCACCTGGCGTTCCGTTGATTGATCCATCTGTTATCTATGCGATGTTCAATCCGGATGCCCCCCTGATTGACACCACACAATTTCCTACACAGCCTGCAATTGATAGACCGGAGCTATTTGAGTTTTTCTCAGTATATTTGCCACTTTTTGAGGAAACCATGCCTATGGGTGGCAATTTTAATAATCGTCCACTACAAATTGCAAAGCTAACACAACGGTATATTGTCGAAACAGATCCTGCACAAGATTGGCAGATTGCTTTATTGCCCGGCAATAGTTTGCAGATGGATGTGACTGGGCTTGCGGTTAGCGCGGGAACTCAACACCCAGAAATTGCCTTTGAATTAATCGACTATTTGACAAGTGATCCAGCCTTCGTTCAGTTACAGGCAGTGGAATCATATCCGGCACGACAAAGTGTTATAGAGGCAGTTGAATTCTCTTATTTAGATTTACAAGAAGATGAGTGGGCATTATTTGAAGTAGGATTGCAACAAGCGTTACCAGCTTCTCAAGTACATTACTTCGGATTTATTCAACCAGTGTCACGCGGCTTTCAGGATATGAGAGAGATTCTCACATCAGCACAGCTACAAGCCGAAGCTGTATTATCTATGGCACTGGAACGACGCAACAACTCACGTGTGATTGTAGAACCTGCTGATTCTCTACCAGAGATTGGCAATGATCAAAGTATATTGCATTTTGGGGTTAGCACGCCATCTGGTAACGTCATTAACCAGACCCTGTGGGACGAAGTCATCACTGATTTTGTTGCCAACAACCCACACGTCGACCAGGTTGACCTTATGACATTAACGAACATATCAGACTCCGAAGCAACCGATTGCTATACTCTGCTCCGTAATCCGACACGCTCCATTAATATCGGGGAATCAATAGTGCTTAGCGTTGAACCCCTTATGGCGGCAGACCCTAACTTTGATCCCAATGATTTCATCGGTGATACACTTGCACAGGTATCACAAAATAGCATGATACTCGTATATCCATTGACGATTCAACCGATGACTCTGTGGTACAACCGTGCAATATTTGCTCAGGCAGGTATTCCAGAACCCCGTGAGGATTGGTCAATTGATGCGTTTGGAGATGTACTTCAAAGATTGAGCCAGCACGATACACATTTTACCCCTCACCTGAATAGTGGTCGTGCTATCTTGATGTTAACGGCGGCGTTTGGTGGTATGCCCTACGATTTAAGCGTAGAACCACCTTCAATCGCGCTACCAGACTCGACGAATGCAACCGCGTTGCGCCAGGCACTTGACCTCGTCCGTGATGGATTGTTGACGTATGAAAGAATCGCACTATTAGGAGATGCCTCAGAGGTCATCACCGGAGGTGCCATTACAACCGATACACTACCGAGCATACTGGAAACAAATGAATGGCAAATGCTGAATTTTCCATCCGGTTCGGTGTTTATGCCCATATCTTATGTAGTGACGACTGGAATCATTAATCGGTCTGCGACAGACCCGCAGGCGTGTTACGATTTCATCGACCTAATCTCGCGTACACCAGGATTGTTAACCGGTATACCAGTCCGGCGATCACTACTCGAAGATTCGCTGTTTACTGCTGTTTTCGGGCAAGATATAGCAGACTCAGCGCGTGCCTATGTAGAACAGATTTCTGCCTCTGATACAGTAAATTTCCCCAATACATCTGGTGGAGCCTATTCGCTAAGGACACTGCTAGAACAGATGTGGCTACATGATCTTTTCAACCGCTACGTTCTGGATGGTGAAAACTTCGACACCCTTCTCACTGAAACGGAAAGCAATATCCTGGCATATCGTGAATGCACGGATGAAGTTGATCAAAGCAACATACGTCAACTTACCGACTGTGTGGTTGCAATTTCTCCAGAGTTTAGTAACGAGTTTTCCTGGATTTATGGGGATGGATAGCAACTTTAGCAA
>DAOTXB010000153.1:0-1842 GCA_034435575.1 Anaerolineae bacterium | reverse complement strand
TTGTCGGAAGCACGTTACATCTAATAATGTAATTACTGGATCTATACCCACAAGTGAGGTAATGCGATCGTTACCAGTGGCTGTCCTATAAATGTGATTTGGTATAGGTAAAGCGGTTTCAAATGGCGGGAAATTGTATGTCACATCCTCACCAATCACAAGATTCATTACAGACGGGAAGGGTTCAGCAAAACAATCTTCATAAATTTGTCCGGTTGCTGGTGTTGGATTTGGTTCAGTGGGAACAGGTATGGGCGTACCCTCAACCATTGGGATACGGAGTTGTTGGCTAGCAAGTGTTCTATCATTCTGTGTATTTACTACACGGAGTTGGACGACGATATGTGTATCACTATCGGAGGGAAAGCCAGGGCGGACAACACCTTCTCCAGACGAATTTACCCAAGAATTGTCTCGTGGAAGCTCAATATTAGTTGAACCACCTTCAGAAAAAACCTGTTCAAATACCAGATTTGAATTTATAGGGCGATTGGTAACATGCCAACTTACAGGCACAAGGGCTTGACCATAAATGAGGTCTTGAATTGTCACCTGAATGGCAGATGTTTCAAAACGATGTATCGTGACATTTATCGGTTCTGGTGCCACTACATTCATAGGCATTATGGTGGGTATGTTCGTATTCGTTGCTGTAGGTGAAAGTGTATTTGTTGCTGAAGAAGTTGACAGCAGTAACGTTGTTGTCGAAATGCTTGTTGGTGTTTCTGTCTCTGTTGGTGTGACTGAATTTGTCTCGAGTAACGCTTGAAACATCACAATAGCCAACATAATGATAATTGTAATCGCAATTAACAGAAAGGATGTAAGGATACCTTTTCTTTCCAACAGCAAGACTAACTCCATTTCTCCGAAAACCAGATCATCATCAAACTATTTTAATGGTGATGATTCATCTTTGTTTGACTGACCTTGCGATTTTTCGCTGAAGTTGAGGAACTCAAAAATTGTGTGCGATCTGATGTTATATGGAAGTCCGAGGTTTATTTCAATTGCATCAGTTCTATAGAATTACCGTCGGGATCGTGGATACCCCATCCAATCCGGGACTCCTCTTCCATTCGCTCACCATATGCACCACCCCCATTGGACTCAGCTTGTCGAATGACAGTCTCAAGGTCATCGACGATCAACCGGAGCTGGATACGGTTTTTCTCTGCTTCAATGCCTACAATCGTATTGGGGCAAAATATAAGTTCCATGCCACTCAGTTTGCCACGATATAATGGTGAACCAGAGATTACCTCTAATCGTGCATTGAACACAGCGTTGTAGAATTGAATCATCTCTTCAGTATGTGTTGTTGCAACGGTTAATCTGTCAATCTTCATTTGATTTTCTCCTGTCATGATTTTGCGTCGCTCCTTGATGAATTCATTCAATGTTTGCTAACGTCCGGGCGAAAGTTGAATTATGCGGTTGGGCGCAAAGCTAGGATAGATACGCGAGTCAATTATCAAATGGACAGTGGCAGGTACATCGGGCATGGTTAAGGTCTGTGTTCCTGTTGAGGCAAGTCCTTCAAATATCTCGATTGGGCGTATCTGAGGCTGTTGATAGGACACAAATCCATGGAGTTCGATGCTAACTGTTTCTAACCCCTCTACCTGCCAGGATACGACGATATTATCACCTGCATTAGCAGTCGGATGATCTACCTCAAAACTTTGAATCGTTGCCATAGGAGGCTCTGGCAGGTCAATAATTTGCTGATCTGTGACATCGAATGGATACACACAGCGAAATCCGATACTTTCATCCCCCTGTGAGAAGTCACGTCCTGTACCACGCCAAGCAGTTCTTAGATGGGCAGGGCTGCCCCGG
>DAOTXB010000152.1:0-2539 GCA_034435575.1 Anaerolineae bacterium | reverse complement strand
AAGCACGCGCCGCTTATTTGTCTGACCAATGGCAGACTTTAGCCCAACGGCGCGAACATCTCAAGAAATCTGCCTGACAACTTGTTCGTAGACCCTATGCTTGATAGGATAGAGTTTGAGTTTACTGAAACCCCGAATACGCGGTGCAAAACGGAAACCAAGGAGTGTACAGAGCGCGAAGACATGATCGGTGAAGCCTTTGGTATCCGTAGCATGTTCATGAATATCAAGTTGGGTTTCATGATGGAGTAAGCCATTGAGCATGTAGGGTGCTTCACGAATGCGTGTTGAGATAACTTGGGTGAAAAATGGCGAGTGTTGGTCGGAGACATGGGTGTAAAAAGCGATCCCCGATTCTTTGCCATAGTAGGGATTGCGTGAGGTGAGTGCGGATTGAAAGTTGCCAGTGGGGAAATATTGCGCGTCAGATGAAGAATGGGTGCCTGAACCCCAGTGATAAGCAAATGGGTTGGACATCTGGAAGTGGGTGAGTTGGGCGAGGGCTTTGGCATAGGTATCATCACGAATGAACCAGTCCGTAATCCAAGCCATGCGATCATAATTGGTATGATGACTAACCAGCGCCATTTTCTCGATACCGAGATTGATTGCCCCAGCGAGTAGGATCGTACATAATGCGAGTGCGTTATCGAATGGATCACCCGTTTGTAGGTGGGTAAATTGTTTGGTGAAACCGACCGTCGCATCCACTTCAAGCAGTAAATCAGTGATGCGGATGCGCGGTAATAATTTGTAGACTGCTCGTCGAGCTTGGCGCATATCGTCAGGCACATCAAGTGTTGTACGGGCAATTTTGAGGCGCTCATCGACCCATTCAACGCCCTCGAATTCACCATTGGCTAAGCCTTCATCAACCCGTTGAAGTTGTTCGTGTAGGAGATCAGCACGCGCCCGTAAATAACCAAGTGGATTGCGTGGAACAGCAAGGGGTATCACATCGGCATCCAACATCTGTTGCCACTGCTCATCGGGAATGAGAAAGCTTTTGAGGTGACGATATTGATCACTACCTTCCACCCAGATGTCACCGGAGCGTAAATCATCCCGTAATTTGTCCAGCACACAGAGTTCATAGTAGCGACGTTGCAGCTCACCATCCTGAAACACATACGGTTTCCAGCGTGTGTCTACAAAATCCGTCGGTGTCCATTCTGGTAAATCCGTTCGTTCTCCGGTATCGACCTCAACGATTAAACGAATAGCCTGTCGTAGTCCTGCATTATCCGTGTGTCCGTTGAAGGTGAAGGCTTGCAAGAAATGTGGGCTGAAGCGACGAATATAGCTATAGCGATTGCCAACGAGTGCGAGGAAATCGAAATTTTTAGGTCGTGTGAGGGTTTCTGCCTGTTCAATATCCTTGATGAAAGTGTCCCATGAGAACGTTTCATCAATCGCTTGGAAGACATCTTGCTTGGTTTGTCGTGCCTCAATGAGCAATTGCCCCAGCTTGACATATTGGTGCAGATGCTGGTTAATCGTTTTGCCATCCGCGAAGAAATCTTCGGAGTAGGCTGTTTTTGCTCGTTTGAAAATGCCGTGATACAGTTGAATGAACATGTTCAGAGCTTGGTCAATCAAGGTACTCTGGAGTTGTAGAGAGAAGGCAACCAACAGGGCATCGCGTTCGGTTGGATTGCGTAGATCACGTAGATACCAGGCACTCAAACGCTCACAACGTCTTGCCAGTTGGCTGAGGCGATTGGCGTTGGCAGCATAACCTTCTGGCACACCGAGCTGCATCTTTTGCAGAAAGGTCAAACGATCCAGAATCGCTAACAGGTTGTTGACATTGGTTTTGCCAGCGGGCTGTTGTAACCAATGGGCATAGGACTTATCGCTATCCTCTCGATTAGCAAGGAGTACGCTCAGCATCTCGCGTTGTGGCGTTGACAATTCAGAGGTTAGAGCGCGATAGGTTTGCTGGTTTGCCTCCTGAATGATGCCATGCAGGAAATCTTCAAGAAGTGAAAGGGCGGGAATGATAATTTGCTCTCGGCGCATCTTTGAGAGCAACAAATTCATCAGGACAATTGCCTTGTCGGTGCTGAGTGCATTTGGCATCATCCAATCGCGTAAGCTTTGCTTTGTGGTATCATTGAAAAGACGAAAGCCAAATTGTTGACGCAAACGATACAGTTGTGATCGACGTGTGCCATAATCGTGTTCGTAGTTGTTGAGAACCGATGCGGGTAGGGCAAGTTGTTCTGCGACAAGATTGATGAGGTATTCTGGCAGTTGTTCGTCGATTCGCCAGACACGTCCCGGATAGCGCAAGACACACAAGTGCAGTGCGAAAGCGAACTGATTACTTTCAGAATCTTGTTGACGGATAATCTCGATGTCTTGTTCGGAGAATAAATATGAGCGGGCAATCAAGCGGGTGTCATCAGGATGTGGAAATGCCATCACCTGTTCGCGCTGACGTTGGGTCAAAACCGTATTGCGTGCCATGATACTATCCTTTACAGCAACATTTTTTAGTGATTATTATACCTTCGTGTAGTAGTAAATATACGAA
>DAOTXB010000151.1:0-1730 GCA_034435575.1 Anaerolineae bacterium | reverse complement strand
AATCGAGCAATTTCGCACGTTTTCATGTCGATCATATCATCGCGCTCAAACACGACGGCAGAGACGATGATGAAAATCTATGCCTTGCCTGTCCAGACTGTAATGCCCACAAGGGCGAAAATGTCGCCGGGCTTGATCCATTGACCCGCGCCGCGACCAGACTTTATGATCCGCGCCAACAGGTATGGGATGATCACTTTACGATCAACCCGAATGCGACACTCACCGGACAGACTCCTGAGGGTCGGGTAACGGTTCGCGTTTTGCGAATAAATGACGAGGAACGGGTGAATCAGCGTTTGGGTGAAATGGCTGTCGGTGATTATCCTTGTAAGAAAGGTTAGCTTATGCCCATACCCTCTCAAAATGAATTTTTATTGCCATTCCTCACGATTCTCAGCGATGGTCAGAGCTATAATTATATGCGCTGTTCGGTGTCATCCACCACGAAAAATAAAGTTCAAAAAATATTTTTGAAAGCAACATAATTAACGATAGTGATGTATCAAAATAAGGTGATAATAGTATGCCAATACCTGATGTAAACACGTTACTGATCCCGTTTCTGGAAATTTTGCGCGATGGTCAACCCCACACACGCGAGATCGTTGTACTCACGACACAATCACAATGTAAAAGCATCTGGCAAGATGATCAGATTCTGGGTAATTGTATCCTTACTTGGGATATGAACTCTGATATGAATATGTCAGTTCGCGTGTGCAGTATTTACCAATTCAAAGGGTTAGAAAGTGCAGTCATTATTCTCACTGAGCTGGATAAGTTACGTGAGGGTATCGCACATCAGCTGATTTATGTTGGGCTATCACGCGCACGAAGCCATGCGATTATTATTGGGCAACTGCTTCCACCAGAAGCGCTCAAGCTGAATTGATGTAAACCCTCTCGTCTTGCAAGACGGAGACTGATTCTTCACAATGTGTATAGTTTGATTTTATCCGGTAAGCAGTTTAATTGAAAACCGCCCGTAAATTTGAGGAACTCTTATGCAAATAACAAAATCTGATTTTTTGATCTTTCTTGATGAGCCGATGCACTTCTGGGCGAGCATCCATGATGCTGAAACCTCGCGTCATTTCGGCGAATTCCAACAGCACCTTGCGGCACAGGGCCAAGCGACTGAAAGACTTGCGCGATTTTATCTACAAGAGGTGATTTTGCCTCAATACGACGATGCCGAACTCATATGGCAAGCGGAATATCGAGATGGTGTTTTTTATGCGAAGCTGGATGGTCTTATTCACGACAAGGTAACAGACACCTATGATTTGTTTGAAATCAAGGCATCTACATCACCGGAAAACTATGTCGAGGATGTCGCGTTTCAGCGTATCGTCTGTGAAGCGAATATCACAATCAATCAAGCATTTATCCTACACTTGAACAAGAACTATCGACGTTCAGGGGAGCTTGACTTAACGGAATTATTCACTACGACGTTGATGGATAAGCAAATCAACAATATCCGCGATGATCTTGCACATGCCCGTGATGAGGCTATTCGCGTTGCAATGCTTTCAGATACCAGTTGGCTATCGTCTTGTACTAAGCCCAAAGACTGTCCGTGTCAGCATCTCTGCCATGCTGATTTACCTGAGTACCCTATTTACGATCTTCCGCGAATTAGTCGCAACAAGGTCAATCAATTACGTGCAGATGACATATTGGCAATTGAAGATATTCCAGACGATTTTGATTTGAGTGATAAT
>DAOTXB010000150.1:0-2283 GCA_034435575.1 Anaerolineae bacterium | reverse complement strand
AAGAGGCTTTTACCAGACAATTTAAGTTCAGTAACTGAAACACTTCCTAATTTGGGTGACGGTGAGTGTATCGTGATTGGTGATGCTATTCCTCTACCGTCAATAGTTCAAATGAAAATGCCTAATCCAGAACCAAAGTCACAGAGTGTTAGATTTCATAAGGAGTGGCAAGAATCTTGGCGAGAAATTGAATTTAAGTCGGTTATTAGCAAATGGAAAAATTTGCAAGAAAAAGCAGATAGTGCTGGAGAGGAGTAGCATCCTTGTACACTTAAACTTGTAACTCACTCACTAACACGCATCAATTTTGGGTGAGTCAAAGTGTGTGTCATCTCCCCAAAAATCGCACATCACCTTCATCGTGTGACCATGCTATAATCGGGATGTTATGTCCGTTATGACCCACTGAGAGAGCATGTCTGTATTAACCGGAACCGGATTATCTAAATACTATGGTCCAGATGAGATTTTTAGCGATGTGACCATCGAGATTCCGCAACGCGCACGGGTGGCGCTTGTCGGTCCCAATGGCGCGGGGAAAACCACCCTGTTACAACTGATCGTCGGCGAGGATGTGCCGACAGATGGCGCGTTATTTTTGTCAAAAGGCACACGGATCGGCTTTTTGCCCCAGCGTCCTGAACTCGTCGGTAACCACACCTTATGGGAAGAAGCGCTGACCGCCTTCGATGACCTGCGCGAACGTGAGGCACAACTCAACACGCTTGAGCACGACATGGCAGATCCCGATAAGCACGATGCGGCGCTTACGGCGTATGGTCCGTTGCAGGAACAATTTGAACGCGATGGCGGGTATATTTACGAGAGCAAAATGCGACAGGTATTGAGTGGTGTCGGCTTTGATGTGGACGATTATGATATGCCCCTGCCACAGCTTTCCGGCGGGCAAAAAACCCGCGCCCTGCTCGCGCGTTTATTGCTAGAAGAACCGGATTTGCTGGTGTTGGACGAACCGACCAATCACCTTGACATTCACGCCATCGAATGGCTGGAAAAATTCCTGAAGGATTTCAACGGTGCGGTGCTAGCGGTCAGCCATGATCGCTATTTTATGGATGCCTTCGCCTCCACCATCTGGGAGATGGATTACGGCATGATGGAGACGTATCGGGGCAATTATAGCCATTATGTCAAACAACGTGCAGAACGCTATGAGCGCCACATCAAAGAGTACGAATCCCAACAGGCATTTATCGCCAAAGAACAGGCATACATCCGTAAACATATGGGCAGTCGTTGGACAGCACAGGCAAAAGGTCGCCAGAAAAAGCTGGAGACGATGAAGAAGCGCGGTAAAGTTATCGGCAAGCCACGCGGTCAGCGCAAAGATATGAACCTACGCATGGAAACCGCGATGCGAAGCGGCGATAAGGTGCTGATGACCGAAAATCTGGTGGTGGGTTATGAGGCAGACGACCCGCTATTGACCGTGCCTGATATTACACTTTGGCGTTCAGAAACCGCCGCGCTCATCGGTCCCAATGGGGTGGGAAAATCCACCTTCTTAAAAACCGTTATCGAAGAGCTGGCACCGTTGAGTGGTCAAACGCGCCTGGGTGCATCGGTCAAGGTGGGCTATTTTGCACAGGCACACGAATTGCTTACGTCAGAGAAAACGCTCATAGACGAACTCACCGATGCCCACCCCATGCCCATCAGCGAGGCACGGAGCTATCTGGCGCGTTATCTGTTCACCGGCGATGATGTGTTCCGCACTGTTGGCACACTGAGTGGCGGGGAACGTGGACGGCTGGCATTGGCAAAATTATCATTGGATGGCGCGAACTTGTTGTTGTTGGACGAACCGACCAATCATCTTGATATTGATAGTCAAGAGGTCTTGCAAGAAGTTTTGAGTTTGTACGACGGCACCATTTTGCTCGTCAGCCATGACCGTTATTTGATTGATGCGCTGGCGACACAAATTTGGTGGGCGCAACCGGGGCACTTGAACGTGTTTAAGGGCACCTTCCGCCAATACATCGAAGATCGCAATCGGCGTGAATCCATCACCAAAACGGCAGAAACTGCGGATAAAAATGGACATTCCGCGACCAACGGCGCACAAGCGAACAATCCAGAGAAGCCCGCGCATGGATTGACCCCGTATATGCTCAAAAAGCGGTTGGCAGAGGTCGAGACACAGATTCACACGCTAGAAACACGTATGGAAACGCTCAATGAAGAGATTGCAACGGCGAGTGCTCAGGGCGATGCTGGCACAGTGAGCAAACTGGGCGCGGAATATACCCAAACGGAATC
>DAOTXB010000149.1:0-2612 GCA_034435575.1 Anaerolineae bacterium | reverse complement strand
TTTCGAATATGACAAATCCGAACACGCCTGTAGGGATAATGACCGCAATTGCGATCAGTGAAATGCGTAATTGTCGTCTTGAATCAGAAAGCGAGTCCATATGAAATTTAGGCTCCGATAAGGATATAAAACAAATTATAAACGCAAGCCTAATAACATTTGGTAACTTTGAGGGCTAAATCGTTAGAGATTGGTACGAATTTGAGAAGAAAAAGCTAATTATCGCTTAAACCAGCGTACGAGGCGCATAACCATATTGCGTTTTTCTGAGATGCCCTGTGCATATTCCTGTTGCAGTTGTTGTGTAAGATATTCTAACTCCGCCACACGCATACGGGCACCATTGACCACAATCCAATCGCTATCAATCACCTCTAAATCTTTGGGTGTGCGATTATATAATTTGCGGTATGCCTCTGCATAATGGTCAATTACTTTTTCAGAGGGTAATGCCATTGCCATTCGCTTTCCATCCTTATGCAAGTATGATTGCGATTATTAGTTTGTTTGATTTTCATTATAACGTAATGAAATGTTTCTGTGCTAATTTATTCTGAATTTTTGCTGAATTTATATTTTTTATCAATCCTTGTTTGCTTTTTGCGATCATGACCTCGCTTTATTATCTGCGATTCAGCCACTATAATGGCAGAAAAGATTTAACTTTTGGTTGATGGAAAGATAAGATAATGGCTTACACACGGCAGGATTATCAGGCAGCGGTTGATGTCATAGAAGCGCGTACTTCCATAAAGCCGACTATCGGGCTAGTTTTGGGGTCAGGGTTGGGCGGTCTAGCAGATACACTGGAAGAGCGTGTGGTTATTCCTTATTCAGACATTCCAGGCTGGCCACAATCCACCGTACACGGGCATAGTGGTAACCTGGTTATTGGGCAATTAGAGGGGAAAACGGTTGTTGCACAACAAGGACGTGCCCATTTCTATGAAGGTTATGACATGCAACAGGTCACATTTCCGATTCGTGTGATGCATTTCTTGGGTGTGGATACGTTGATTTTAACCAATGCGGCTGGTGGATTGAATAAAGATTTTGTTGCTGGGGACTTGATGCTATTGAACGATCACATCAACATGGTCGGTATGGTGGGTGCGAATCCGTTGACAGGACCTAATGATGACGAGATCGGACCGCGTTTTCTGGGGATGTCACAAACGTATGACCGGGAGTTACGTCAACTTGCGCGTTCAGTGGCGGAAGAAAATGACATCACGTTACATGAGGGCACGTATGTATGTCTTTCTGGTCCAAATTTTGAAACCCCCGCGGAGGTTCGGATGTGGCAGATTCTGGGCGGTGATGCTGTCGGAATGTCCACAGCACATGAGGTCTTGGTGGCGCGTCATGCTGGCTTGCGTGTCATGGCATGTTCTGGCATTACTAATGAGGCGATCGATATGGTCGATTCTCCGGCAGATGCGAATCACGAAGAAGTCTTGGAGGTGGGTAAGGTGATTGTCCCGAGACTCACAACAATTTTGAAAGGTGTGTTGAAGGCACTTTAACCCATGTCTGGAATAGTCTTCTTTATCGAGCAAACTGCAATTGCCTGGTACATCTTCATCGGTGCAGGCATCATTTACTATCTGTATAACTGGCGTAATGCAACGGCAGACTATAATTCCAGTGCGTTTGAACTAGAACGCTCGTTATCACGGTATCGGCGTGGCAACGCGCTGACAGCAATCGTTCTTTTGGTTGAACTCGGGCTTATCGTCAACGGTGTAGGTGCGGTTGTGGCTCCTGTTGTGCGTGAAGAGATGGAAATGGATGATTTGCTGGTTTTTGAGGTGACAGATGGTGATTTTGCGACACCAACGCCACCTGCTGTGCTCGATGGTTTAGATATTGATGCGAGCGGGATTGATCTAGGTCCTATCGACGAACAACAGGTCTTCATCACTCCGACCCTAACACCAACCCCTGTAGGTACAATCTTACCTGATGTAGACCCGCCTGTTGGTTGTGAAACCGATAACGCACGGTTACAGATTCCAGCCAATGGCATGCGCGTGTTTAATCCGATTGAGGTCAGAGGTACGGCATTTATCGACAATTTCTCCTCTTATAAGCTAGAAATTGGGCGACCCGCGCCGGGGGGGGATTTCATTTTTTCACCATTTGATGTGAGCGGAAATCCAATTGATGAAATTGGTAATTTGTCGCAGTTTAACCCTTCACCCTATCAAAATGAACCGGGCATGTATCAGGTCAGGTTGATGGTATTCGATATCAATGATGTGTTGCAGGCATCATGTTTGGTAAATATTGAAATCACCGCACCGCTTCCTACGCCTACACCACTTGGTGGATGATCAATGCCACCGCTTAAAATTGGCATTGTCGGAGCAGGTAAAGTTGGTCAAACGCTTGCCCGTTTATGGCATGATCGTGGTTATAGTGTTGTTGCTGTGTATAGTAGGAATCAACATAAAGCCTCTGCACTGGCTGAATTCGTGGATGCGTCAGTCAAAACCTCAGCAATACAAGTGGTGCTGGATGCAGACTTAACGCTATTGACCGTTAGCGATGATGCAATCTCTTCGTTCGCAACAGAAATCGCTGAACAGTTACCAACAGGTGATTATCAG
>DAOTXB010000148.1:0-2238 GCA_034435575.1 Anaerolineae bacterium | reverse complement strand
TTTGGTGGTGGGTCGAGTGGTGGCGGTAGCAGTGGTTTGGGATAAAGTGGGGTATGAAACGTGGATCGTGGTCGGTTAATCGGTTTGATGTTGCTGTTTGTGGGGTTTGTCATTGCTGTTCTGGTAGGGCTATGGCTGGCTGTTCAGGTTTCTGATGAAGAAGGCTTGAGTGCTGGTGGTGCGCTTGTTGGTGCAGGTCTAGCGTTTATTCCAGTTGCCTTGTTTATGGGCTTTGGTTTGTATTTTTATGTACAGGCTGGTCAAGATCAAGAAACACAATCTACGATGCGTCAACAACGTGAACTGCTTGATATACTGCGAAGTCGTGGGCAAGTGCGTGTTGAAGATATGGCGATTGAGCTCGGTGTGAACCTGGATCAGGTACATGATATTATTCATCAACTGGTGGGTTTGCAGGTTTTCAGTGGATATGTAAACTGGAAAGACGGTATATTGTATTCTGAAGAAGCAAGTAATTTACGGACTCTGGAGCAATGTCGGCGGTGTGGTGGCGATATTGAACTCGCTGGTAAAGGGGTGATCGTTTGTCCATTCTGTGGTACAGAGTATTTTTTGACGTGACTCAATTTACATCATCGCCCTAATTATTGGGGCGTTATTGACGATAATTTAGCAATATGCTTATAACGTTCATAATCTTGCAAAATTAATAGGAGTAAGAACATACTATGTCTACACTATACGATAGGATTGTTTCACAGCGCGGGTCACTTGAAAAACTGGTTGCGAAAATCCCCGGTTTTAAGGGCTATCAGGATAAGCAAGCACGACGCACCGCTGACCGTATGCTTCGTGAGCACATCGCACAGATGCTTCATCAAAAAGTCGATAAACTTATCAACATTGAAAAAGTTATACTTTCTAATGCTGGTATCTCATATATGAGTAAGACACGCGATGTGAAGGGCAAATTACAGTTGTATCATGACAAAGTCGCCACTGCCGCACCTAAGTATTCTGGAATGTGGGGGCAGATGAAAATTGGCTCTGAGGAGTTAGAGCGCATTTATGCTTTTGATGAAGCACAAGCAAATTATGTCGAAAGTATTGATACCGCACTCGAACAGCTTCAACAAGCCGCGCTGGCGAATGATGGTCTGGATACCGCGATCTTCGAGCTGGATGGCGTGATTACCGAAGCGAAGCAAGCCTTTGACCTGCGTGATGATGTGATTACCGAGTTAGGTGAAATCTAAACCCATTTTTGTAGTTTCTAGTGAATTAGCAAGTGAAAATTTTGAGGAGAACATAACTTATGGCACGTATTATTGATGTACTGGATCATGTGAATGTCGCGGAAGAGGAACTTGCTTACCGCGAGCCACAACAAGGGAGTGGTGATTGGCGCATGGGATCGCAGTTGATTGTCGGCGAAAGTCAAGCCGCGGTCTTTGTGCGCGCTGGTCAGGCATTAGATGTTTTAGGACCGGGACGGCACACACTTTCCGTAGCGAATATCCCGCTTCTTTCTGGCTTGATTGGCATGGCGACAAATGGTCGTACACCATTTACCGCAGATGTATACTTCATCAATTTGCGGAATATGCCGCAGGTTGGATGGGGCACAAGCAAGCCAATTTATATGCGAACAAACACCGGTCTTGGGATTATTTTGCTCCGCACACATGGCGTGCTTGAGATCAAAGTGAGCGATCCGATGCTGTTTCTTAAGAAGTACGGCATGAATCGTGCGATTACGCGTTTGAGCGACATCAAGACGCGTATTCAGACTATGTTACTTGGCGAGATCAATAGCTTGCTACTTAAGTCTGGCGCACAGAATATCGTGGAAGCGAATGGTGTGCTTGAGGACTTAGAAGGTGCGATGCTTGTACAGGTCAATGATCGTTTCAACGAATTGGGTTTAAGTATTCAGGCCTTTGAGTCTAATCCGTTTGATACAGTGAATGTGCCGATTGAGGAACTGCGTGATGTCGTCCCGCTTGAGGTCTGGTTAGAGGTATTGGAACGCCAGAAACGTCTTGATATTGGTATGGCGGCGGCACAAAACGAAGGGCTTGGTGGCGCGATGACTAGCGCTGGTGTTGGTCTTGGTGTCGGTCAGCAGTTGGGCGCGGTGATGGGACAACCGCAACAGCAGGGCAATGACCAGATGAACATGATGCAACAGCAAATGATGCAACAGCAACAAATGATGAATCAAATGATGCAACAGATGATGAATAATAATCAAAACGCAGTGCCACAACAACAGGC
>DAOTXB010000147.1:0-13023 GCA_034435575.1 Anaerolineae bacterium | reverse complement strand
CGCACAGGGAATTACACAGTAGAGATCACAGGTTTTGCTGGAACGTCCGGCGCATATACGATCCAACTCTTATTAGGATACGGCGCACTAGTTAGGTCAGACACATTTGACAACCCGAGCAGTTGGGCAACCGATAGTGATCTACTTGAAAACACTATTGCTGATGGACAACTTGCATTGAGCATTGAGGGATTACAGGAAAACGGACTGATCACGCCAAATTCGACCAATACGTTTGAAGACTTTTTTGCACAGGTCGAGGTTACGGCAATCGATGGGCGTAATGGCTGGGAAACTGGCATCATCATCAGGCAACAGGATGACGCCTATTATCAATTTGGTGTTAATTCGATTGGTACATGGCAGTTTAGTTTGATCGAAGGTGAATCACGCCAGATATTGCGTGATTATGTACCACATCCCGCCATTGTTCCTGGTGAGACCACATTCACATTAGGTGTGCTTGCGAATGAAGGCGGATTTGATGTCTTCTATAATCAGCAATTCATGGGTCAGGTCACGGATTCAATCCTGCTCAGTGGCGGAAAAAGTGGCATCTATCTGCAAACAGCTAATGCAATAGGGGGCGCGGTTTCTGCACAATATGATAATTTCATCATCACATCGCCCTTCACAATCAATGACGAGCCGATTTTTCCTGATAATCTGGTCGTAGGTACGCCACAGCAAATTGTTCAAGAATTGGAACGGCGACGCGTCATCGCGCCAGATGGGAATTTACCTCTCAACGTACCGGAAAGCTTCGTCGACAGTCGCACCCCAGGGGTCGTTCAGCAACCACTCGGGCGCGGTGCCACATTCACAAACTTCGTTATGGGAACCACTGCTGCGATCATACAAAACGCACGTCCTGATCTCGCCGCCTGTGGTCTGCTCTTACAATCAACAGACGAAAATGACTATGTAGTCGCTTTTGTCGATAACGCTGGTGGCTACGGTATTTCGAGCCGAAATGGTGACATTTTTGACGAAGGGCTGTTCAACATCAACCCGGAATGGGCAAATAACGCTGAATACAATTTGATCGTCGTCGTGCTTGAAGACCTTATGCATCTCTATGTGAACAGTCAGTATATGGGGCGTTACATGGTCAGTGCTCAGGATGGTCAAGTTGGTAATGTACTCATCAATTTTGAAGCCACAGAAACATCCTGTGAGTTTAGCGACACATGGTTGTGGCAATTGAACTAAAATGAGTGAAAACAGCACGAACAAACAGAACCCGTTACAATAAAGTCATCCGAAATATAATCTTAGGGAGTCGCCACAGGCATGAAACCGTTAGAAGCCGCGATCATGCGTACCATACTGTACGGTGATGTTTTTGACTTCCCGATGACCCTACAAGAAATCCACCATTTTCTCATCCACAGTACACCCATAACATTCGCCATTGTGGAGCAGACATTTAACCACTCCACCCTACTTTCTAAGTATCTTGTGTTGGATCAAGAGTATATTGCCTGCAAGGGACGAGAACACATCATTGCATTACGACGGGAGCGCGTAGAGATCAGCAAAAAGATGTGGAAAGATGTGCAACACTACGGATACCGTCTCGCCCGTTTGCCCTTTGTCAGGATGGTTGCCGTTACAGGTGCGCTCACGATGCACAATGGGGTAGAAAATGATGATCTTGATTATATGCTAATTACAGAACCGGGTCGTGTATGGTTAGCACGTGCCTTTGCAATCGTGCTTGTGCGCTATGGTAAATTGCGCCACGTCACCGTTTGCCCGAATTATGTACTCGCCGAAAGCAAGCTAGAACAAACCCGCAAAGACCTATATATCGCCCACGAAATTGTGCAAATGATCCCGCTATATGGCAATGCCGTCTACACCAAACTGCGTGGGTGTAATTTGTGGGTGGATGACTACTTGGCTAACGCAGATGCCCCATTTCATCCAGAAAAAGAATGGCGACATGGCGTTGTCTGGAGTCTTATCAAACGTGGTTTAGAGCGTGTGCTAGGCGGTACGTTGGGCACACGACTCGAAAACTGGGAAAGACAGCGAAAAATGAAACGCTTTGCATCAGAAGTGGAAAAACCAAGCGCCGCCGCCGAACTTGATAGCGCACAGGTCAAAGGGCATTTTGACGATTATGGTCAGCGCATCCTAAAAGCCTATAACGAACGCCTTGATGCTTATGACCTATCCAACTTATCACTTGCGGGTGATTAAGAGGCACAAAAAAGGTGAGACACAATTTGCATCTCACCTTGGTTAAGTCTATTTATTGCGAAGACGGGCTAGCCGTTCATCACCGTCCCTAGTGTGGAACATGCCGGACAGCTACCATCCGGGCGGATCATCGCATAACCACCCATCGGGTCACCAGCGAACTGCTCGAAGTTAACATTCCAGATAATCATCAAGCGTACACGACCGCTATTTGCACTCAGGCTTGCGGCTTCTGCTAACCATGCGGCATGTTGTGCCAATGTCACATCTCCAGCCCAAGCAAACGCACTCGGAAGCGGTTCTGCAAATCCTTCACCTGTCAGGAAGCCAAGCTCAGTAAAGCAAACTGGCAATGATGGGAACACATTTGCACGTGCCAACATCGTTCCGAAGTAGCGTGTCGGGTAATCATCACGCGGATCTCCAGAAGATGATCCCGGTGAGACAACACCTTCGTTATAGTGCAGACCCACACAGTCCATATAGTTCGCCGCACCAGCATCTGCCATTTGTTGCATGAAACGATCATCATTCATAATCGAAGATGGATCAACTGCTTCGGCACCGGTTGGCGCAGGCGCACCACTAATAACAATCACATTCGGGTTAGCGGATTTAATCGCATTGTATGCGGCGGCCAGTAAGCGAGTATAGCGCGCGCCACTAATAGTGCCCTGGGGCCATTCACGGGCGATGTTTGGTTCGTTCCAAACCTCAATCGCAGTCGGACCTAGTGCAGCAACTTGCCCCACATAAGCCGCATATTGCTCGACATAACTATCGAAGTCGCCCATTTGTGTTGGCTGGCCAACAATACCAAGCAGGATATTAAAGCCATTAGACTGTGCATCACTGATAAGTGATTGTGCCAGACCAGTACCGTCACCAACATTGAAGCGCAGTTGCTTCTTCGCCCAGTTCATACCGGCGCTACGCATTGCTGTAACTGTATCGGCACCTAAACCAAGTACGTGACCACCCAGTTCAAAATCACCAACAGCACCACTACCAGCAACCGGTGCCGGCAGGTTCAAGCTAGGATCAGGCGTTGCCTCAGGGTCAGGCGCTGTACCACTCCCGAATGCAGTGACTTCATCACAAATCGTCACAGCATCGAGATCAAAGCTCACACGTATCTGATATTGGGCACCACCCAGTGCGGTAATGCGGAACGTCCAACCGGTGTAATATTCACGCCAGTCGTTCTCAAGGATATCCGAATCACAGGTGTCGATGCTATCTTCCCAGACATTCTGCTCATAGGTGTAGCTCTGAACATAGGTCAGGTCCGTAGAAAATTCTTCCTCAACCGCGTCACGTACAGCGTTAAAGGCACGCCATACCGGATCATTCGGTGTTGGTTCTGCGTCATCTTGTGCAGAAACCATCCCGCCAATATTCACTGACATCAGCAGAGCGACGAAGAGTACGACAACAGCGCTCAGGCTGATCACATACCAATTTCGAAGTCCTGTATTTTTTAACATTTACACATTCCCTTATATTTCATTTTTCTCTAGCTGATTATTTGAAAACAGCCCGGAATATCCGAGCTGAAACGCAAAAAAGAAGCCTACCACAAACCTAGAATTTTACCAGTAAGCGTAGGCTGATCGTAGAGAAATTTTCATTAAAGCTGAATGGGTTTACTGTAAAGCCTCGGCAACATATTTACGAAGCTCATCCAAACGGCTTTGTAAATCATGCTGTCCTTGCTCCACTAGCACACGATTCACCGCATCCATGACCTCTAAAAGATCGGTACCAAATTCCTCAGCACGGGCGGAGATCATCTTTTTGGCTTCGTGTTCGTCTTTAGCAGAAAGCAATTCGTTGACGAATACCAGCTCCGGTTGCATCGATGACTGCATCACGCTCATAATCATATTGTAGATCGCTTTGAGCTTTTCAGCGGACGCAGTGTCATTGTTTTGTTCGGCATGTTGGATGTTTGCACCGATTACAGCAACCAGCGTATCATCAATCATATGCGGGTTTGCCTGTATTATGGACTGCGGTTCAGGATGATTCACCAACGCTTGCAAGAAGTTCGCCGCCTGTTGCATCGCCGCCTGCGATTGCTGATCGATTGCTTGAGTCAATTCCACGACTTTATCTCGCATCGCGGTCAACTTATCACGGTCTGGGGCGGGCGCCTCGCCAATTTTCACACTGAGTGTCTGTAACCACTCATAGTCGAACGCCGGACGCGCCAGCCCCACCAACGCCTGTAAGTGCTGGTTTTCTTCCGCATATTCAATCGCCATATTGAGAAAATCCTCATGCGTGGCATCTTCGCCAAGTGCTTCAAGTCGTGCGCCCACCTCTTGAATAATGCGCGTTTGCGTCTCCTGTTCTTCCAAAAGTTTTTTACCAGCACTGGACAATTGCACGATACGATCTTGAATATGTGCGGTGCGCTGGGCAATATCCATACGCCCGTCTTCCATCACACGCTGTGTAAACATCGCCATAGTCTGGAAGAATTGTTCATCAATCTCCGCATCATGTGCTTTAACCATTGCTTCAAGTTGGTCTTCTGCCGCCCCAACAAACTGTTGCACTAGTTGCACACGTTCTTTCTGCTGATCCATCATCTCTCGCGTGACACCATCAGCCTCTAGTACCTGTTCGATTAGATTCTGCATGGTCAATGCCCGTTTTGGAGAGAACATATAGGCTTTAAAGTTCTCTTTGGGGAGCGCGTTCATCATGTTGCCAATAACCTGCTCTTGCTGATCTTTGTTCAAGCTCAGTTCCATTGGCACATGCGCGATCAGCAGTTCCTTCTCAGGATCATGATATAGCAGAGAAGCGGCAACCGCGTTAGGTGTACCACAATTCGGGCACATCTCAGTATTTAAACGTCCTGTAAGCAATAATGCTTTGCCCTGTGGGTCGTCCTGTGCGTTAATCATGGTGCGAATCTGAGCTGTAAAGGGTTGTCCACAAGATGAACAACTCGCGTTAATCGGTGTTAATTCTGGCATGTTTGCTCCGGCTAGTCTTTAGGTAAATAATTACGAGGAATTGTAAAAGAAAATGTAGCACCCTGTCCCGGCTTACTTTCTACAAGGATCACACCATGATGTGCTTCGATGATCGCCCGCGAAAGAAACAAACCAAGACCGGTACCCTGTGCTTTACGGCTCAACTTGCCATCAACACGGAAGAAACGATCAAATACCCGTTCTTGATCCTCTGACGATAAACCAACACCATGATCGGTCACACTGACTGTCACATTTTCTGGATCATAATAGGCTTCAACAATAATTTCACCGCCATCTGGCGAATATTTGATGGCATTACTCAATAAGTTATCAATCACCTGTCGTAAACGGGCTTCATCAGCATAGATTGGTGGAATTCGCTTGGGAAATTTAATACTGATGTCATGATGTTCGGATTGTGAACTGACCCGATTTACAGCACGAGTCACCACTTGGTCTAACCATACTTCACCGACATCGAGCGTCATTTCTCGTTCGACCTGCAATTTACTTGCCGTCAACAAATTCTGGATCAACGCATTCAATCGATCAGCTTCGTCCTCAATCACCGCTAGATTCTCACGGATGACCGCCCCATCCCACTCAACATCAGTACGCCGTAAGGTTGCCGCATAGCCCTTGATGATCGCTACAGGTGTTTTAAGTTCATGCGATATGACGGAAATAAATGTACTCTGCATCTCCTGTGCTTTACGAAAGTTAGTGATGTCGCGCACATTAGCAATAATATTGGCGAGTTGCCCATCCGGTGATAACAATGGTGCATAGGTTATGCCAATACTGAGGATCAATCCATCAGCACGGCGTAAATCGCCCTCAACATAGAGGGAAAAATCCTCTTTTGCCTCTTCTATGTCCTGCAACCACCCATTTTCCATTACAGTTTGTAAATCAGGGCTTTCAAGTCGATCCCAAACAATGACTTCATCCTGATGCAGACCAATAGCATCGGCGGATTGCCACGCAGTCATACGTTCCAACGCACGATTCATACGCATAATGGTCAGGTCGGCGCTAAGAATCATCACGCCATCACCACTATGTTCAAGAATCGCACCTAAACGTCGCCGTTCCTGGTTGATACTTTCATATAATTGTGCGTTATGGACGGCAATCGCCGCTTGGTCGGCAAAACTTTGTAAAATCTGCAAATCATTGGCAGAGGCGGTACCCATATAGGTACGAAATACAACAATAATGCCGAGTGGGTCTTCCGCGAAAATAAGCGGCAACGCGACGGATTGACGCAATTTCTCGTCAATTTCGCTCGACATCGTTCTCAAGCGTTTATTGAGAACCTCAGTATCTACCGGCGCTTCATTCGTGAATAGATCATGCAGATGATCGTTGATCATATCCACTTTTTCTGCACTTAAGCTACTGCCAGCACGGACATAAAAATTTGCGTCAGGAGCGCGTAATGCAATGAACCCAACCTGCCCGGCGAGCATCTGTGCAGAGGCATTTAAGATACGCTTCAACACCTCGCTCAATTCAAGCTGTGCAGTAATAGCGCGGGATATTTCCAGCAAAAAATCGCGTTGGCGTACTCGGTAATCAGGTAGCATTAACATACGCCGATTGTAGCACGGCTCATGTTTGAAGCCTATTAACACCATCAATTCTGATAGAAATCTAATCGTTAAAGCGAGGTTTTACGCTAGGCAGTGTGGTTTTCATCCAACCCGGCGATGAAGTCTAGCAAAGTATCATCCGGCGCAAACCATTCACCCTCAAGCTGACAACTCATGAAACGCGCATGAAACTCTTGTTCCAGCGTTTTACCACCGGCCACAACTTTGAGTATTCGCAGAGGATATGGTGATGCTGTACTGAGCGTTTGCAGACGTTTTGCCGGATTACTTGAATAGCCGATTTTGATGGGTCCGTTTTCACCCTGTTGGATGAAATAAACCAGCGTAGCGGCAGACTCATCTTCTACAGCTTCCTTGAGTGAAACCCATGTCGATTGATGCAGGTCTTCATGTTTAGCAAACTGACGATATAGGCTAACATCAAAGCGATCAGGATGAAAACCCACATACGCCCATGACTGCGTTTCGTCACAATTGAGCAATGTCAGGCAAATTTCCGCAAGGAGCGACACATCACCAAGATATTCTTCTTGCTCTTCCGTATAGGGTGTTAAGGACTGACGCACTGCCCGCCGAATCGACCCTTGTGAGCGAGTCTTACGAAATGATGCCAGTGCAAATGGTGGTGAGATGGAAAAAGGGATCTTCAAATAGCGCCCACGCGGTGAATCCGTCGAATGTGTTTGCTCAAAGCCAAAAATCGTCGCATTCCAAACCGCACGTCGTCGCTCCACCTGTGAAAGTGGCTTAATCAACACTTTGTTCCAGCCTAAGGCACGACAGGTGACATAAAGGCTGACACAGGTCAATGACGCGATTAGATGACACAACTTATCACACTGTTGTCGAAAGTCATCTGTGCTTAGCACAGCATCCGGCAGATCAAAGACTGTGCGATAAACACTTGATGGCTGGGCTGTGTCCAATTTAGGTGCATTAACAAATAAGAAAGTAAGTCTCATACCTTGAATCACGCAATAGCAAAATTATGAATCAAGGCTATTGTATCAGGGCAGACAGGCTTATGACACCTATGTTCTATAGTTCTTTTGCAATCTCAGCAAGATTATCCACCCCACCGTGTGTAACCACAAGCACTCCGGCACCAATCACGCTGACATCATCAGCCAGTTCCGGTAGCACGATTTTCAGATCTTTCCAGTAATCATCGTCGATTGCGTGTTTCTTAATCGCTTCCCACATGGGGTCAAAGGTAATATTGTGCAGATTAGTCGTTACACCGCCACCAATAACAATAATTTCCGGGTTAAACAGGTGCAACAAGGTCACAATACCTAAGCCGACGATTGTCCAACAGTGCTTGACAACATCAAGTGCTAGTTCGTCACCTTTATGGGCGGCTACACCCACTGTTGCGCCCTCAACCTTAGACAAATCACCATCAACCAGCTCGCCGATGATAGATTTTTCGCCAGCCTTAATACGCTTAACCGCTTTTTCTGCCATATCCGGTCCCGCCGCTTGAAGTTCCAGCGTAGACACATCATCACCGGTCATCATAATGATATGCCCTGCTTCCGCCGCTAGCCCCGTCGCACCCAATAACAGGCGACCATCAACAATAATGCCACTCCCGATGCCAGTACTGACGGTGACATAAATTGCATTACTATACCCCTCTGCCGCGCCACGCATCACCTCAGCAAGTGCGGCGACATTCGCATCATTACCCACATAAACCGGAACGTCAAATTCTTTCTTCACCATATCACCAAGGGGGACATCATGCCAGCCGGGTAAATTTGGCGGTGCCACGATCACACCGGTTTCAGGGTGTAAGGGTCCCGGTGCGGAAATCCCAATGCCTTCCGGTTTTCCATCTTCTGGCAACACTTTGTGGATCAAATCCTTAATCCGCTGAAGCGTGGATTCAAGACCTTCTTCAGCGTGTGTAAGTGTTTCTTCACGGCGAATAATTTGAAGTTTACGATCTAACAACGCCGCACGTATGCGCGTCCCACCAAGATCTACGCCTATTATCATGTCTGACATGTAAAATCCTTTGTGTGTGCTACATTTTGACCAAAATGAATTCGTCATTTTACCCATTAATTGTAAAACATTTCACACATTTAATCGACTGCACCACCCCATAAATTGTTCGTAGAATCAAAAGAGGTGAGTTACGTACCCACCTCTCTAATGCACTTCAAATACGATGTATTTGCATGCGCTACTTCGCCATGTAACGTAACGCCGCCATGCCGGGCATAAACAAATATGATGCACCCCGAACATGAACGAAACGCGGGAAGTTCTTTAAGCGCAGACGGTAGCTATCTTTGCGTGGGATGTCCATGTGTGACGGGTCTTTTGTCGGTTCGTCACTATCGCCAATAATCCCATCCTTATTATCAAACAACCCGTTAAAACGTTCGTCATTAGACCACGCATGCATGATAAATTCAAACTGTCGCTGAATATTTGCATTTATGCCGAAAAAGTGAATCCCTGCACCTTCTTCATCCGAGCCATAATCATGGTCATGATCGAAGGTAATCTCCAATGGTGCACCTTTATTCTCAATAAAGTCCGGTGGATTTACCTGATAATCTGCCAGCTTACCCCAGGAAACCGAACGGCGCATAATGCGATGCTGACGCGAACTTGAGAAACGCGCTGGAATATTCTCATTATGCATGCTATCAATCAACGAATCACGTGGATGGTTACGCCGAATATGTGCTCCCCAAGGACAAGCCGTGCCCACTGCATCATCAATTGGATCATTTGCACCCTGATTAATATAATGGAAATTATTGATTAAGCTGTTGTTGCGCTCATAAACAGCTTTCTTAGCCAATTCAGGATCATCTTCATCTGGCGCAATGGCTAACGGCACACCACTAGACCAGCGTCCAACACATTTCGCGCTCAACCATGACATTTTATCAGGATCAGCAGAGCCGTATAATTTCTCTGCTTGTTCACGCATATATGTCCAAAATCCTTCGCGGTCTTGTTCCAATTTCCGATAAACAACATACGTGCCGTTCCGCCCAAAGTCTTTAACGCTTGTTACAGTTGACGGCATATCAGGTAAATCAACCTCTGGCAAATCAGCATCTGCTTCGTTTACAACTAACGGTGATGACGCGAGTTGATCGTATTCGTTCTCATAACCTAGAATGAATTCACCAGATTTAATCACCGGATCATCTTCTAATCCAATTTCTACTTCCTTGCCATACCGTTCCTTGACGACTTTCCGCTGACCCAGTACAAGATCACGCGTATTAGCAATCCACGGGTTAGAGATACCATCACGGAAGCCAAATGGTTCTTTCTTACTCGCAGGTGTAGAACCAGATTCATCACCCACAATATACAAGCCTGATTCAGATGGTTCGCCAACTGTCTTGCCGAGCTGTTGAATAAGATCATGTTCCATACCCGTGTTTAATGCCGCTTTGGAGTTAGCATTCAACAGGAGCAACATATGCACTTCTTCATTGGTACCGTTATGCTTCGGGTTACAAACCGTCCACTTTTCCGGCGCACTATCTTCAATATCGCCGAGTAAGCGCGCGCGCGTTTCTTGATATACACCCTGTGTAAATTCGCGTGAAAAGGTTTGCAATGTTGATTGCGATAACCGCATAGCCTCCACGCCCTTGTTGGTAAATGCGATGTTATGTGCCACATTGCCATCAAAATGATCGTACCATTGCTGAACAGTCGTGATTTGTTCAACCAGCTTACTCAGCCACGCCTTCGCTTTGCTCAAATCTTCAATATGCAGGAAGAGATAACGGGCATACGGCAAAATGCCGTAGCCATAAACCACAAACCCCTGAATATCCTGCCATTGTTCTTTGGTCAATGTGGGTATTTTTTTCTGTTGTGCAAGCATGTGTTTTCCTCAAAAACTATCGTCTTGTCAGGGAAATTGACTATAAAAGCTCAAGCCATTTGTCGGACTTTTTACTTAGGCGTGTGGGCAAAGTTTTATTGATATGAATATCGCGGTTGATATTTCGCACCGTTAAACCCGGGTATCCGCTATAAAACACATCGCTCTGAATCTGTACTCGGCGCAACCAGCGACGAAACGCCGCAATATCACGCGTACCATACGGTGAAAATCCAACAAAGTTCATCAATTCGACATCCAACATCGGGTGAATATGGTTGACAAAATCAGCGATATAATTCTCCCATGTGCCGTCATAGCACGTCATGAACAACAAGCGGCGATTGTCATCAATCAGTACCCATACACCAAAGTGAACAGTGCTCAATCCACCCAAAGAGCCAGGATCAAGTACATATTTACCCAATGTGTTGATCACAAACATCACAGCACGCATCCGTAACACACGAATCCAATGGATGTCTTTCTTGAAAGTCAAGTAAAGGTTAAACTGATTCTGTGCGATTTGATGCTCACGCGAATACAAACGCAGAGGTTCCACACGGTTTACACTCATCGCGATCAACTGTGCATCATCAAGTCCATGTACTTGATCTTCATATGCGCCTGTTTGACCGGAAAAAGCGGCATTGACTTCTTTCCACGGTTCGTTCAATAGCCAATACAGCGCACCAAGAACAACCACAAGCAACACCACAAAGAAGATATTGAAGACGATCAGACCACCGATAATCAGAGCGACAAGTCCACCAAAGAACAAATTTTTACGCAATTTAGCATTATCCTGTACGTTAACAGGGTTCAAGTTAACGATTTCTCTAAGAGCAGTCTCCTTGTCAGGATTATCGTCCAGAATCGCCTCAACTTTTTTGCGTAGATCGTGCTTTTCACGAATTGTGGCAACGGAATCATCCGGGAATGTGGAGTAAAACACCTGCTCATCAAAGCGGTGCTTATCACTGGTGAGGAAGGCACGCAAATTTCCGCTCGTGTAGCCTTCACATCTATCAAAAATAGCGTCTAAATTGGGCGAGAGTGCCACAACATCGTCGATAAAGTCGTTCGTGTCACCATCAAACACAGCCCAAAAAGCCAGGCGATGGGTGCGATCTTCTACCGCGCCACGATCTTGATCTTCACCGGGGTAGATCACATCATCTTCGTCCTTGCCCGGTAAGAATAAAAAGCGCACAAAATGCGCGGTGCGTCCAATCCGCAAATACGGATTATCATCTTTGTACGGGTTGTGAACCTCTCTGAGGACATCATTAAGCTCGAACATCTGCCCGCGCTTAATATCCACAATGGCAACGAGTGAATTTGGTGCCATGTTCCCCCCTATTGCTTATCTGTTTCGATATGCTGATTATAGACGAGCTTGTGATTCCTTGCTGATTACATTACGAAATTGATAGGCTGTCGTATGTTATACTTTGACCATAGCGTGGTATTGTCGAGGGGCTAATGTCTGCATTAAGTCAAATACCAAATAAAAAGATGTCACGAGAAGAATATTTGACATTTGATCGTGCTAGTGATGTCAAACATGAGCACATTGATGGCACCGTCGTAGCGATGACCGGCGCAAGCCATGCACACAGTCTAATCTGTTCATACACAATTGCGACCTTAATTAATCAGATTGGAGATAAACCCTGTGCTGTTTATCCGGCAGATATATGTGTCAACATACCTGCCACAGGGCTTTATACCTATCCTGACATCAGTATAGTCTGTGGAGCGCCAGAATTTACCGGCGATTCGTTTGATACATTAGTCAATCCAATACTGATCGTTGAGGTTTTATCACCATCAACCGAAGCATATGACAGGGGTACTAAGTTTCAACACTACCGAAAACTACCGTCCTTGCAAGAATATGTTCTTATCTCACAGAATAAACCTCGTATCGAGCGTTTTCAACGTCAGAATGATCTCTGGACGCTCACCGATGCAGAAACTTTAGATACTCTACTTGAATTAAGCTCGATTGAATGCTGTATCGCAGTGAAGAATATATACCGCAAGGTCACATTTAGCGCATAAAGTCACTCAAATATGACGTTACTGGAACAACATCCTCCCGATTTAAAACCAAAATTTTATACATTTGTTCTTGTATTCACAGCGACATTAAAATACCATACACTCAAAGAGCATAACGCAATGACCCTGAATAATCACATTAGGACGCACCAATGGCACGAGTGACTCCGGTTCGCCAGCAATATTTAGACATCAAAGCACAGTATGAAGACTGTATTTTGCTGTTTCGTATGGGCGACTTTTACGAGATGTTCGACGAAGATGC
>DAOTXB010000146.1:0-2519 GCA_034435575.1 Anaerolineae bacterium | reverse complement strand
CGCAAAAACCCCTGCCGACGATTACGGTCAGGGGCTGTAATTTTCCGGTTACTAGGTAGAGATGACAATTGTTCCTATTGATAGTGTTGAATGTCACTATTATATATATAGACCAGTCTCTATAATTTAATGTATATTTATCAAGGATAATATTATGACAATTTCTACATTGGTGCTGGGTGCACCGGGTAACGTTGGGACAGAACTCGTGAACAATCTTAAAGTAACCGGGATTCCCTTCAGGGTGGGCGCTTTTAACCCTTCAATTGCAAAGGAGACTCTTGGATCTGATGTAGACATTGTGCATTTTGATTTCTTAAAGTCAGAAACATATCAACAAACTTTCGATGGAATAGAGGCAATGTTTCTTGTTCGTCCGCCTGCATTGGCAAATGTGGAACGGGATATTGCTCCAGCGATTAATGCAGCGGCTGAGTATGGAGTAAAACGGATTGTATTTCTTTCTATTCAAGGGGTAGAAAAGAATCACTTTGTTCCTCACTACAAGATAGAACAATTGATACTAAAAACGGGCGTTGAATTTACGTTTCTACGCTGTGGTTTCTTCATGCAGAATCTATCAACAACACATGCGACTGATATTAAATATCGTAACGAAATTCCACTACCCGTTGGTAAAGCAAAAACAGCCTTTATTGACGTGCGTGATATCGCGGCTGTCGCTACAATAGCTTTAACTGAAAAACGACATGCTAATCAGATATATACCCTGACTGGTACAGAGGCGTTGAGCTACAATGAAGTTGCTGAGATATTGTCACAAGCCTTGAATCGAACAATTCGATATACAAATCCAATGATTCCAACATTTATTTTTCAGCAGTTAAGGCAAGGTCAAAAACTTGGTTTTACGCTTGTAGTTACAGCACTCTACACAATCACTCGCTTCGGCAATGCAAAAACAATTACAGACGATGTTAGCAGGATTCTGGGGCGCAAGCCGATTTCGTTTAGCCAGTTCGCACGGGACTATCGTGAAATTTGGATGTAATTTTCTGCTATAGAATAGGCAGGATTACTTACATCACTGATTTTCAAATACTTGCTATTCTATAGACCAGTATCTATAATATGCTGTGGGGAGACCTTGATATGTCAACAACTCGTGAGCAAATTATTGAAAAAACCTGTGAGTTGATCGAGTTGCAGGGATTTAATGCAACTGGTGTGAATCAGATCATTCGAGAGAGCGCTACGCCGAAAGGATCACTCTATTATCACTTCCCTGGTGGCAAAGAAGAATTAGCAGTGGATGCTATTAAACACGTTGGTGCGATTGTATTACGGCGTATCCGTGAGAACTTATCAAATGTTAAAGACCCTGCGAAGGCTATAGAAGAATTTGTCAAGAATATTGCTCTCAATGTGGAACTTTCTGGCTTTCGTTCCGGTGGACCCATCACAACAATCGCGATGGAAACCGCCTCAACGAATGATACGCTGCGTGACACCTGTCAGAATATCTATACCGAATGGCAAAATGCTTTTGCTGAAAAAATGATAGAGGGCGGTATGAATTCTGTTCGTGCTAAGCGACTTGCAGTGTTAATTATTGCTTCTATTGAAGGGGGCGTGATTTTGTGTCGTACAAAACAAAGTAAAGAACCTTTGGAGCAGATCGCAGAAGAACTCTATATCAGTATTGCACAATCTTCTTAATTTTAAGTCTATTATAGAGACCGGTCTATAAAATTCTATGAAAGGACGTTGATATGAAAGTTGCAGTGTTTGGCGGAACAGGGAAAACAGGACAACACATCGTACAGCAGGCATTAGATGCTGAACACAAGGTCAATGCGTTAGCCCGCACACCGTCAAAATTAGCGAGCCAAAATCAGAATCTAACCGTGATACAGGGTGATATTCTCGATTATGACAATGTTGCAAAAACTATTCACGGTACAGAGGCAGTGATCAGTGTTCTTGGTCCTACTGAAAATAAACCAACTTATACCATTAGCAAGGGAATGGATAATATCCTCAAGGCGATGACAGTACACGATGTATCTCGCCTAATCATATCAGCGGGGGCTGGTATTCGTGATCCAAATGATAATCCCAAGATCATTGATCGTTTCTTTGGGTTCCTACTAAATATCATCTCGAAACATGTCGTAGCGGACATGGAACAGGTTGTAGCAAAAGTCAAAACGTCAGATCGGAACTGGACAGTCGTTCGTGTTCCGATGCTAACCGACCAGCCCGCTCAAGAGACATTGATTGTAGGTTATGTTGGTGATATAAATCCAAGAATCTCACGTGCTGATATGGCATCGTTCATGCTCAAGCAACTAAATGACGATACACACTTCTCTCAATTACCAGCAATCAGCAATTGACGATTGTACATGCACTTTTTACAATCTCATAGTTCGAGCAGTTTCATCTAAGATGAATCCCAAAGCGCCAAGCACCCACGCCGAGCGACGCGAATGGCTCACCATCCCACGCCCAGACCAGCGTCAAATCCACCGCCTGTTCGGGGAGCAACGCGAACG
>DAOTXB010000145.1:0-7544 GCA_034435575.1 Anaerolineae bacterium | reverse complement strand
ATGGCTTCTGTATCTTCAGTGCCGGCGGCGACAAACAATGGACGACCACCATATTCTGGCATGATATTGACCAGTGTACTACCCCCTAGTGGACTGAGCAAAACCACTGTATCGCAGAGCAAGTCCAGTGAACAACCGAGTAATGCTAAATCCGCACCACGCCCCGCGCCGATCACACCAATTAAGCCAGGGTTAACCGTGTTCGCCTGGCTGAGTGCTTCTAAAAATGCGCGCAAATCAGAGGTCGGCGAATCCTCCGGTGCTTCGATGATAAGTACGGTGTATCCGGCATCCCGTAGACGTTGCGGAAAGTCGCCCCAATCGTTGATTAACCCGCCCACAATTAAAATACCCGGTGTACGGATCAATGGTGCGATACCATTTTGATCTGGTGTGGCATTGGGCATTGGGATGAGGTTTTCGTACAGTAGCCCCGATACAAGGTCGCCCGCTGTTGTCACCACCTGTACGATCTGACCACGACTATCCTGAGACAACCCCGTACTCGCACTTTGCGTCACATTAACAGGTGGCATCTGTGCATTCGCGGGTAAACGGGCGGCGGCATCAATATTGACCCCACGATCTTCCAACCCCGGCGCGGCACGGGTAAGTGGCACAACATTAGGTGTCCGGCTCGCTTCTAGCGTTGGCGCAGAGAATTGATAAGTCGCCGTGACGGTGGGCGGTGGTGGGTTAATGGTGTCACAAGCGACGAGCATGAGCGCGAGGCTCAAAATCAGCAGGCTATACCTGAACATTTGGCAACTTAAATCCAGTATCATGTTGTCGTTTATTCGATGTTACGCCCGAATTGCTGGATTACAAGTGTGTCAATCAGAATCGTTGTAATCTTCCGGCGAATCTTCGGCAGAATGTATCTCCGTATTATTATCGCCCTCATGGAAAGTGTCGTTTTTCTGTTGGGAATGCTTATCTAATGTCTCATCAGAATTGGATGTATGGTGATTGCCATTATTATTTATTTTTCCGGCGACCCCGGCAGGAATTTGTTCAAGATAAAGTGTTCGGCTGGGAAACGCGATATCCATATCCAATTCATCCACCAAACGACGAATCTCTAAATTGACCGCATGGCGTTCTTCATGGGCTTCTGTCCAATCCGCGATGTCGATATAACAACGAATGAGCAAATTGAGCGAACTATCATCGTATTCGGTAAATAACACGACGACAGAATCAGATTGTACAGCCTCCCGCTCTTTTAGCATCTCGCGTAAGCGACGGGCAAGTTCTTCTATTTGTTCAGCGGTAGTGGTGTATGTCACACCAATCATAAAGTTAAACCAGCGTTGTTCTAAGCGGGACCAGTTGGTCAGGGGGTCATTCGCCATTGTGCTATTGGGAACAATCGTCAAACCCTGGTCAAGACGGCGGATATAGGTTGCGCGAATTCCAATTTTCTCAATAATGCCCTCGCCATGTGGTGAAATGACATATTCATCAAGCGTATAGGGTTTATCGGTCATGACAATCAAGAATCCTATAACATCATCAAGCACTTCTTTCGCCGCTAACGAGATCGCTAATCCACCTAGCCCGACACCCGCGAGTAAGCCCACGATATTAATATCCCACACCTGTAGGGCGATCATCAGTGTGATGACAATAATGATGATTTTGAAAGCGACATGGAGGATAGGCAATATTTCACGGCTGAGGTCGATGCCAGTAAATGTTGCGAGTTTTTGACGCGAGCGCGTCGCCTCTGTTGTGATGTCGTAAGCAAATTTTGCCGCACCAATCAGCAGTAGCGAGAAGCCAACCCGATGGAAAAATTCTGCGGTACTGCTGGAAAACGACAGGATTGATGTGCTTAATAAGATAGCGATGCCAAGTGTTACATAAATTGTGACCCCGCTGATGGAATCCAGCATGACATCGTCTAACGGCGTATCACTGCGTTCTGCTAATTTGTCTAATGAGCGTTTAATAGTCTGCCCAATTGCGTGACGCAACAACCATATGATGATAAACACCACAATTGCGACAACAACACGCGTTATGCTAATCCGAATGTCGAGCGGGATTTCATTGATGATAGGGATCGATTCCCACACCTGCATGTATATTCTCCTTTGTTAATGCTCAAATTTGCAACTTTGCGGTTCTATTAACGTAAGCAACTTTTCATTCTAGCAAGTAGAGATGAGTCGTTTATATGAGCAGTTAAGTGCCAAAAAAGGAAAAGATTAGGAGACTCTAAAATCGCCCGAATGTTATCAGGCGATCTGTTGTAATGAAATGTCATTACGAAGATTAAACCGGTTTCGCAAAGATCACCATGCGCTCACACCCCTCAATGAACTCACCATGATCGGTATCGCCATAGACCGCATCGACCTTAAAACCAGCGATTTGGAGTAGGAGTTTGACCTCCGAATAGAAATAATAATAGAGCAACAAGGGTGCAAACGTGCGTTTGACCATCCCATCGTCGGTAATTTCGTCATAAATCCACGTTACCTGTAAAAGCTGTGTGGTGCGATCCAGATAACTGACCGATTGTTGCATCACGATATGACCGGATACCGGTTCCACAAAGGTACGTTCCATGATGATTGAGTCAGTATCTTGTGTGGCGAAAACCTCACCCGCGTTGGGTAAGTCTAAGACCATTAAACCATCATCGGCGGTCATTTTACGCAAGTTTTTAAGCAAGGCGAGCTGATCTTTTTGTTCATGGAAGTGCATCAAACCATTGTAAGGCACAAGCATGAGCTTAAATTTTTTGTCCAGATCGTAGGTCGTGGCATCACCTTCATGAAAGTGCATTTTATCGCCGAAAGCCGCCTGCTTAGCGATTTCACGCCCACGTTCGAGCATGCGTGGTTCGTTGTCGATGCCATGCGCTTCGTAGCCTGCCCCGGCAAGGGGTAACATCACACGCCCGGTACCACAACCAATGTCCATCACCGGACCACCATATGCCTGTGCCAGTTCAAGGTAAAGCGGGATGTCGTCGGTCTTATCCGTATTTTCCGCATCATAATAACGGGCAATTGTGGCGTAAAATCCGGGCATGAGTCTAGCTTTCTCTTTTCTTATCCAGGTTACGTTTCAAAAAGTCCTCTACGGCATGCAGATGGGGTTCATCTGCCCATAAGGGCGGGAAGAGATCACGTTCAATCGTAAGTGCATCATTATACGGTTGGTGTAAACCGGCTTGCAACAGTTGCTTGACCGATTTTACAGCATCGCGCGATTGTCGGGCAATAATACGCGCAGAGTTGAGCGCGTGTTCTAATGCTGTGCCTGTATCCACGACTTTATTTGCCAGACCGAGTCGATGAATTTCGGGGGCGTGCATCACATGTCCGTGCAATAGTACGTCCATGGCTTTAGCATAGCCAACCATGCGTAATAAGCGTTGTCCCGCGCCCCATCCCGGCGTGACGGCAAGGCGAATCTGCACAAAGCCCATCCGCGCCTTTTCGTCGATAATCCTCATATCGCAGGCGACGGCGATCTCGCTCCCACCACCAAGTGCATACCCATTAATGGCGGCAATCACTGGTACGGGTAAGCGTTCTAAGGTCAGTAAGGCATCGCCCATCACGGTGATGAAGCTCCGCGCATCTTCTTCTGTAGGATAATTTGCCAGTTCAAACAAATCCCCACCACTACAAAATGCCTCTGTCCCGTTGCCAGTCAGGATAATACAAGCGAGATCATCATCTTTTGCGAGTGACGCAACAACGTCTGAGAATTGGCGCATCGCCACCAGCGTCAGCGCGTTCAGGTTTTGTGGACGGTTAAAGGTAATGACCGCCACCCCATTATTGTGCTTTTCAAAGAGAATTGGTTGATTGTGTATTTGATTATTCATGGGCAAAAGTGTACCGTATTTTGGCGCAAATGTGGAGCATCATCACGACAAATGGTTATCAAAAAAGCGAGACAAACGCCCCGCTTCTTTTAACCATTTATGTTCACACATTCATACCGCAACATAATCGCAGTAAAACACGCTTACGCAGTGATTGGCTTTTTCTGCTCAAGTGCATCTTTCGCCATTATCGCCGCCGCTTTTGTGGTCGGAATATTTTCGATGTGAGAGATTTCTAATAAGTGCTTGATGGTGTCGTAGATTTCGAGTGTACGCTTATGGGCGAGGTTTTCATCATAGCCATCAAGCTCTGCCGCCACATTGATAAGGCCGCCAGAGTTCAATACATAATCTACGCCATATGTGATGCCGAGGTCATGCAACACCTGTCCATGATACTCGGTTTCAAGCTGATTATTGGCAGGACCCGCAACAATTTTGCAGGTCAGGCGTTTGATGGTGTCATCGTTGATAACTGCACCGAGCGCACTGGGCGAGAAAATATCGCAGGGCACATCATAGATCGCTTCTGGTGGCACAGTTTTCATGCCGAGTTCACGCGCATATTGGGTTAATTCCGGCGAAACATCGGTGCCGGTCACATACGCGCCCGCATTCATCAGGTGTTTGGCAAGTGCCATCCCAACTTTACCCAACCCTTGAATCGCCACTCGCAAATCCTTCATATTATCAGTGTGGTATACAGCTTCTACGAGTGCGCGAATCCCATGAAAGACCCCTAGTGCGGTCATGGGGGATGGATCACCACTACCCCCTTTGTTCACAGGCATACCGACAACATAATCAGTGTGTTGCTTAATATAGACCATATCCATCGGTTTTGTACCGACATCTTCGGCGGCGATATAGTCCCCACCGATTGATTCAATCATCCGTCCAAAGGCTTCAAACCGTCTTTGACGCACAACCGGATCCTTCTCCTTACCATCTGCCATAATGACCGATTTACCACCGCCGAGAGACAACCCTGCCACCGCGGCTTTATAGGTCATGCCTTCAGAAAGGCGCAGGACATCATTAGCCGCATCACCGATGGTCGCGTAACGCCATAAGCGTGTGCCACCAAGCCCGGGACCTAACGTTGTGCTGTGGACTGCGATTAATGCCTGTAGCCCTGTTTCGCGGTCATAACGGTAAACTAATTGTTCATGATCGTGGTCTTTTAGAAAATCTAACGAGTTTTGCATCTAATTCGCCTTAATATCTATTTAGGTGTTATGCACAAGTGAAAGTTTAATTCACTTGTGCTATTTGTCCAATTACAATCAGTATATCATAGACAATATAGGCGCTGTCAACCAACTTGTATTAAGAATCAAATGACCATTTCTCGTGTCATGTTTGTAGCTTATTTAGATTTTGTGCTGAACACAACAGCTTTCTCTACCCAGGGCATCAAACGGCTGTCCTGTAGAAAATTCGGTGGTATTTCGATGTAAGCGTTCATCATACTCTGTTGTGCCCCGTCAAGCTCAAGTAGTGCTTCACGATCTTCATCACTCAGTTTGAGCGCCAGTGTATTCCCAAACCAAGCCGCGAAAATCTTGCCGTTGACCCAAAATCCAGCACCACCAAACATTTTCTTATGAGTAAGCGTCAGCTGTGGGTCTATTTGTATCAACGTATCCTGTAATGCGTCTGCCATCTCTCCAATTGTTGTATCTTTGTCATTAGCCATCAATGCCAATCCCGTCAATCGCATTATCAATTTCATTGATAGCTGGCGAAACCAGCACGATTTGCTCTCCACGATCATCGCGTACAACTAGCGATGGTGTACCGGTAATGCCAAATTCTTGCGCAAGTTGAGACGGTGAGAGTTCGTAAAGTGATGTGCCATCATTATCAAGGCAAGTCTGCCATGCCTCCAGATCTAAGCCAAGGGACTGTGCCATTGCGCCAAGGCGACTGCTCGTAAATGCCTCATTACCATATTCAACCTGTGCATCAAACAACAAATCGGTAAAGCTAAATGCCGATTCTTGATAGCCAGCGCACATCATCGCTTCCGCCGCCGCTTCTCCATCACCGATATTACCAGCGATATATAACGGGATGAACACATAACTAACCTCGCCATTACGGATACGCTGTAAGATACTGGGAAAGATATCTATATGGAAACGTGAACAATGCGGGCAACTAAAACTGGAAAATTGTAAGATCTCAATCGGTGCATCAGGGTCACCAATTTGTGGATAACCGGTCACATCATCAATGTGGAAAGTCTGCACCATACCGACATATCGCGCCGTCGCGATTTCTGCGGATGCGTTGGCTTCAGTGGATGTCTCGCTAAACTCTAAGTCAAATGTAGAATTAAAAACATCACATGCCGTCAAACTCAACGCGAGGACTGCAAACAATAATAGAGCAATTCTTTTCATCTCAATCTCTCCATTAAAATGACAATAGCTTTATTGTAGCTAGTTTACAGAATCGCGTAACATTAACAGATTCAAGAAAGTATCAATTCCAACTGTAAGCATAGTAGCATTGGTAATCATCTATCAACCCTGTAGCATTTATCGCCCCACCGTTGGATTTCCAGTACAATCGATAACGTCAAACAAATAAGGGGATGAGGGAACACTATGGACAGACTTGATATCGCACAGGAACAGCATTTACCCACAGAAGCAAAAGCGATACAAACATTAGTCGAGGTGTTGATCGCGCAAATCGAGAAGACCTATCCGACAGGAATTATGCGCCGTGACGCGCACCCAAAACAACATGGTCTGTTGCAAGGTGAGTTTATTATTGAACCCAACCTACCCGCTAATTTGCGTGTTGGTGTATTTAGCGAGGCGAAATCTTATCCCTGCTGGATTCGCTTTTCAAATTCTGGCGGAACAGGTGGTATTCATCCCGATAAAAACCCCGATGTGCGAGGGATGGGCATTAAACTGGTCGGTGTAGACGGCGAGAAAATTTTAGAAGCAAACAAAGACGCGGTTACACATGATTTTCTTGTTGCGTCATTCCCTGTATTTATCGTGAAGAACGCGATGGATTTCGCGGTGGTTGCCTCCGGTTTGGGCAAACCAGATTACCTCAAGTTACTCAACTTTTTCTTGAATCCGTTCAACCTGCATTTGCGTGAATTGATACTACTCATTCGCTCACAGATTAAATGCGCCAATCTGCTCGGGCAACAGTTCTGGAGTATGACCCCCTATTTACTGGGTGAGGGTCAGGCGGTTAAATATACGGCAATTCCACGAAATAACGTTGATAATACGATGCCAGAAAACCCGACCGACAACTTCCTTCGTGACCGTCTGCGTCAGCATCTCGCCACAGAAGACGCAACCTACGATTTTTGTGTACAGCTTCAGAAAAATCCATACACACAGCCCATCGAAGATACGCGCATCGAATGGAAAGAAAGCGATTCGCCCTTTATCAAAATTGCGACGGTCAAGATTCCATCACAAACGTTTGAATCAAAGGAGCAAGAGGACTACGGCGAAGATTTATCCTTCTCACCATGGCACGCGCTCCCTGAACATCGCCCACTCGGTAGCATCAACCGATCAAGACGGGTGGTGTATCAGGCGATTTCCAAATATCGGCATCAGATCAATGGTGAAAAGCGCATGGAGCCGACGGACATGAAAATATTCTTCGGCGACGATCATGATGATGATATGGATGATTAACTATCGCT
>DAOTXB010000144.1:0-20962 GCA_034435575.1 Anaerolineae bacterium | reverse complement strand
CGATGAAGTGCGCGACGCAGTCAGTACCATTGGCGACATCCTTGAAGATGGGAGTTGGAAACAACACGAAAAATCACGCGATTTTGTGACGTAATAGCAAAATTTACTTTCATTCTTCGCGGGTAAAAACATCACCATACACACAAAAAGCCGCGATGTCGTCGCCTCAAACACAGGCATTTTCGCGGCTTCCAGACACAAATTTCGCGTTATATGGCAGGGTAAGCATTGCGGACTGCCAGCGCAATTTTTTATATTATAGCCTAATTTGGTGCTCATTTGCCAGAGGCTGATTGACATTCAGCGTAAATTTCAGAACCCTGCCACTTAATCATCCGCCAGAGGTAATGGGATACGGCGACGTGGTCTTGTGAGGAATAAACAGGCGACTAAAGGCACGAGCGCAATCGCTATGCCACCCCACAGCACAGCATCATAACTGGCAAAGGTGTCGAAGCTCATGCCGAACAACAACGGACCCACCGAAGTACCTGCAACACTTGCCGTAGACGAAAATCCGCGAATCTCGCCCAGATATAACCGTCCAAAAACATCTGCCCACACCGTACCATCAAATGTACCCGCCGTGCCCATCATAATGCCGAATAAGAGCGCATAAACCCATAACATCCATGATTCGCGCATAAACATCGCCAGAAATGACGCGAGTACCAGCCCACCGAGCTGAACAGACATCATCCAACTAGGGCGCGGTAAGATGCCGATGATGCGTCCGGCGATGAGTGTCGAGCCAGCGGTCATCAAGGAGATTAACCCATAAGTTTCTGTGACAACGGTTTCGCCGTAGCCTAATTCTGCAAAGATCGACACCTGATGAAAGATCAGACCGGTGCCCCATGCCGCCGGAATCATGCGCCCGATGATAAAAATCCAGAACATCGGTGTTCGCATTGCTTCTCGTAAGCGCCAATTGTCCTCATCATCGATCACAGGCGGCGCAGGTGTGTCATCATTTATAACAGGTACGGCTTCACCGTCGGGCAATAAACCATATTTTTCCGGTAGATCGCGCATTAACAGCCACCACAGCGGGAGCACGATCACCGCCACCGTCGCACCGAGAATGACCCAGGTCGCACGCCAGCCAAAGTCATTAATCAATGTGCGTAATAAGGGCAGATAAATCCCCTGCCACAGCGCAAAACCGACAATCGCCAGGCTCGCCACCCATCCACGACGATACCGCCACCAGCGGGCAATCGCGGTGTTGCTCACCAGACCCAGCGAGCCTTGCCCCAGAAAGCGAATGGCGAAAAATGCTAACAATAGGGTCAAGGGACCGGTAATGAACACCGATAGCGACATCAACACCATCGCAAACAGGGTCAGGATAATTGTGCCGATTCGTCGACTGCCGTAGATGTCCATCTGTCGCCCCATCCACGTCAAACTGAGCGAGGCAATAAATGTGCCCAACCCATAAAAGCCGGAGACAGTCGTGCGGGTCATATCAAAATCATTAATAAAGTGATCGTTGAACAGCGAAACCGAGAAGGACTGACCGGGAGAGGTCGCGATCATGCCCAGAGTCGCTACTGCCCAGACCACCCATCCGTAAAAAACGGGCGATTTATCCACTGCACGACTATGCGTGATCGTTGGGTTGTTGGTTGTCATATAAGACCTGTTGTGTTTTGCGTCATAAAATAAGGCTAGAGCATTCTCGATGAATGTCTAGCCTCGATTCAATATTGGACTTAATGGTGTCAGTTTGTGCGGTGGGTGGAATGACTACTTCCGCTAATAATAGGCGATAGATTCCTCAAGTTCGCCCCGTAATTGACGATAGCTTTTGTAACGAATTTTGGAAATATCGCTTGCTTTGACTGCCTTACGTACAGCACATCCTGGCTCATTGATATGGGAACAATCGCCGAAACGACAATCCGAGACACGCCCGGCAATGTCAATAAAATAGGCATCGAGTTCTTCCGGCTCAACATCCCATACATTTAAATTACGCATACCCGGTGTATCCGCGAGGTAGCTATGGTCACCATATTGGTCTATATCGAGCTTGATGAGCGCGCTATCGCGGGTGGTATGAATCCCTTCTTTGTGTGTCTTGCTGACCTGTTTAACCTGACGCGCCAACCCGGGCTGTAGGCGATTGAGCAAGCTGGTTTTGCCCACACCCGACGGTCCGGTAAACGCCGAAATCTTCCCGACGAGCATCTCACGCAGTTGATCAACACCATTACCATCTTTGGCACTGGTCTGGATCAAGGTGTAGCCCATAGTGATGTAAGGTTGGAAGGTACTTTCAATGTTGGTGGGGTCTTCGAGGTCAACTTTATTCACGACGATGACGATATCTTCGACATCCGCGGTTTCCCCTGCGACGAGGAACCGATCTAATAAATGCAAATCCGGGGCGGGTTGCGCGGCGGCAAATACGAAGAAAATAGTATCTGCATTAGCGACAATCACATGCTCACGTTCACGGTCACCACCACCACGGTTACCGACGGTACGCGATGCACGAGAAAGAATACTGTGGCGTTCTGCTACGTCTTCAATCACCCCTTTCAAGCCGCTTTCGTCCTGTTCAAGTATGCTGATTGTGACCTGATCGCCGATTGCGGCAATATCTGTGGATTGTGCTTCTTCCATTAATCGACCCCGTAAACGGCACATATACACCGTTCCGTCTGCCAATTCTACCCAGAAGAAGCCACTTTGCTCCTTCACGACCAGACCATCAAATGTTTTACTCAAAGGCAATTCTCCTAGTTATGGTGAGTAAGCACGGTTTTGGCAACTCACGCTACTAATTAATTTACACATACTAAAAAATGCGTAAACGCGCAGACCCACAACCTGTTCATGGAAGTTGTGCGCTACACTCGTTTAAAAAATGTGAAACTCGCAAAATCGTACTGCGTGTGGGGAAGCGGTACTGGTGCTTGATAGATGACAGGGTATCCTGCCGGAGTATAGATCAATCCGCTGACTTGCTTCCCGTGCGTTCCCTATGACACATTATAACAGGGTTTTCTTTCTTATTTGCAAGAAATTCGATCAATTTAGCCGTTTTTAACGTAGAATCAGAGATAAATGCACGTAATTTGCTACACTCAAGCCAATATTGCACACCTGAGCAACGTTTTTCATGACTTAAATACAGCAGGCGAAATAACATCATGTTTTTAGAATCACTAGAAACCGGTCTTGGTCTGGATATTATTATCGCACTACAGTCGATGCAAAATCCTGTGTTTGATGCTGTCGCGGAAAGCCTAAATTTTATGGGACTTGGACCTTTTTTCCTGGTCTTTCTGCCGTTTATCTATTGGAGTGTAGACCGGCGTTTGGGCACACGGCTTCTGGTCGCATTATTGGTCGGTGGTATCGGCAATACACTTTTGAAAGAATTATTCGCCTCACCCCGTCCATTTGTGGTATCTGACGAAGTTTTTCAACTCTTTGAGGCAAGCGGTTATGGCTTCCCCTCCGGGCATGTTATGGTCGCGGTTGTGCTATGGGGGTATCTGGCATATCACCTGCAAAAACGATGGGCTTCGGTGTTATACGTCATTTATGTGGTATTGATGGCATGGTCGCGCATGTATGCCGGTGTGCATTATCCGCAAGATGTGGTCGGTGGCGCGGTCTTCGGCGGCTTATTGCTGATCGCGTATATCTGGCTCATTGAAGAATTCCCGGGTTTATGGATGCGCTTAACGACACAAACCCGAATCGCTCTGCTGGTATTTTTGGTGATTACATTGAGCGTATTTATCTTACCGGATGAATTCGGTCAAATATTGATCGGTGTACTGTCAGGTGTGGGCATCGGGGCAGTCATAAAGGACTGGCGCGGATTTCGATTCAAAGCACCGGAAGAAACGGGCAAACAGATTATGAATTTTGCCATCGGGATTATATGCCTTGTAGCACTCTATGTTGGTTTGAGCGTGTTGTTTGATGCACTTGCGGACGAAGGCACAGACGGGGCAACCCTGCTACGCACGACACGCTATTTTATCCTTGGTCTATTTGCGTTTATTATCTATCCCTTATTGGCGGTACGATTCAATCTACTCAGGTTAGAAGATCAAGAAAACGTCGCGGAGGCGTAAGACTTTATGACAGACATCGCTGAACTCATTCTAAAAGTTGCCCTCTTTTTCGCCGGATTAACCGTGTTATTGTGGACGATTCTCTCTGCGGTGAGGTCATTTGTCCTGCCTCGTAGCGAGAATGCTGGCTTAACCCGCAAGGTGTTTATTATCTTCGGGCGGACGTTTTATGGAATAATCAAAAACCGTGATTATGCCCGACGTGATCGTGTGATGGCGTTCTTCGCGCCGATTACCCTGCTCTCGTTGCCGATTGTCTGGCTGGCACTGGTCATGTTTGCCTATACGTTGATGTTCTGGGCAGTGTCAGATTCGCTCAACTTGCGTGAGGCGTTAGTTATGAGTGGGTCATCGTTGATGACGCTTGGTTTCAAATTTACCGATGAAATTGCGGTCATTGTACTGGCGTTCAGCGAAGCGGCGCTCGGTATGATGTTTATCGCCCTGTTGATCGGTTATTTGCCAACGATGTACAGTGCATTTTCTGAACGGGAACGGTTGGTGACGCGCATTGGCATGTTGGCGGGTGAACCAGCGAGCATTAAACAGCTCTTTTTCATTTTCCACGTTTCCGAAGTTATGTATGACGAAAATCGCATGAGCGCTTTCTGGCAAGATTGGCAGGATTGGTTCGCACATCTGGAAGAAAGCCATACCACCCTCGCCCCATTGAACTTTTTCCGGTCACCGGCGGCGAATCGCTCATGGCTAACAAGTGCTGGCGTGGTGCTAGAAGCCGCATCATTGATCGCCTCTTCAGTCAAGGTTGACCGCGCGGCACAGGCAGGGATTGCCATTCGTTCTGGCACCAATGCGCTTGGCAGTATTGCGGGATTTTTCCGTATCGAATTTGACTCTGATCCACAACCAACCGACCCGATTAGCATTACGCAGGACGAATACAACACCATGTATGATGCACTCGCCGAACTTGGTATTCCAATGCGTGAAGATCGTGAGCAGTGCTGGCGGGATTATGCGGGCTGGCGCGTCAATTATGACACGCTGTTGTTACGACTGGCTGTGCTGACCATGGCTCCGCAGGTCGCGTGGGTCTCTGACCGCGAGCCTGTAGCCTACACCCAGCCGGAAATCGCATTTGATCGGGGGGTGTAAGTGTAGCATGTTCTAAAGCATGTCACGCAATAGTTTTTAGTCCTCACGTTTGACGAGGAGCGCCTGCATCCCTTCACCATCATTTAAAAATTCGATGATTTCGCGCATCTCATCGTGCGTACACCCCAACAAAATCTTGACTTCGGAGTCGCGCTTGACCAGATCAACGGTGCAGACGATCCCGACAGCTTTTTTCTCCCCACTTTTGCCCATAAAAACATCCATACCGCCCCCGTCCGCGGAGCTTGTCCCCGCGAGGTAGCCATAATCATAAGGATAGATCATGTTTTCATATTCAGGATGAGATGTGCCTGAGGCGCGGTCAATCACCACTTCAGTGTCGGCGATCATTTTATCGAGGTGCTTCCAATAGGCTTTGTTATAACGATCAGGCATCGCTTAGTGTCCTTGTTTATCCAATGTCAACACCTGCTCTGATGAGCAGATATGAGTGATGGAATTTATGATTTATTTTGTCTGTGTGCTTCTTATCCATGTTACTCGGTTATTATCTTACCGGCAATTGCTGTCTCTGGCGAAACCGCGTAAATTCGTTGCAGTATTTTGTCATGTATCACGTTTGAAGTTATAGAAGGTCGACTTTCTCGCAATAACTAAACGCTGAATGGTAAGTAGGGGTATGGATGCATCATCAGCACCACAACCAATAAACGAACGCGATATGGTCGAACGGGCACAGCACGACCCGCAGGCATTCCCGCCATTGTATCGGCTGTATTTGCCACGCGTTTACGGGTACATCGCCTATCGTGTGGGCAATAAACAGGATGCGGAAGACCTCACAGCGGAGGTCTTTATGAAGGTCGTGCAAGCCTTGCCGTCGTTTGAATATCGTGGAGATGGCGCGTTCGCCGCCTGGATATTTCGTATCGCACATAATCAGATCGCGGTGCATTATCGCCAACAACAGACACGCGTGATTGATTCATCGCTGGATGATCTACCAGAAATTCGCAGTAAATCACCCTCGCCGGATCAGTCGCTACAGCAAAAAGAGCGTTTCGCACGTCTGCGCCAGATCATCACAACATTATCACCTCGCCGACAGGAGATCGTCACATTGCGCTTCTTCGGCGAGCTTAAAAATAAAGAAATTGCCGTTGTCCTTGGCATTGATGAACGCACCGTTGCGTCTCATCTTAGCCGCGCTATAGAGGATTTAGGGCGACGCTATGACTATGAAAAGGAGGAACAGGCGTTATGAGCGACAATTTTAGTGAAAATGGCGCACACAGCAACCCCTCAAACGCAGAAGAAGAACGCCTGCTTAACGAGATCGAACGCGCATTACAGGCACGTAACAGCCCAGTCCATCAACCATCACAGGTTCCTGTGCTTAATGAGCTAGTCAACACCGTGCCACAGGTCGATCCCACGTTTAAAAATGTGCTAGAAGCCCGCTTGATTGACGCGCTCATACAGGCACAACCGCCTCACCAACCAGAAACTTCACAGGAGATTGCTGATATGGAAAGCATCACACAGTTCAAGCAACAGGATTATGACAGACCGTATACGGTTAAACCGCGCTCACAGCGGTTACAGCTTGCGTTTGTGGCGGGCTTACTGGCAACGTTGATCGGGGTGAGCATGATGCTTGCGTTTAGTCAGATGCCGGGCGATGATCCGCCACCAGCGGCAGGAATCGGCGCGGGTGAACAGGAACAGGACGATGTAGAAATCGCACAGGAAGTCGTCACCGCCACGCCAACGATTACCGCCTCATGGACGTTCACACCGACGGAACCCGTCAACGTTACACCGACACCGTCTGCTACGCTCACATTCACGCCAACGCAGAACCTTGCCGATCTAGCGACGATTCCGATTCCGGCGGGGTACCGCGTGACGACACTCAACCTTAACGATGTCACCGTCAATACGGATATTCGCGGGATGAGGCGCATAATCATAGAATATGTAACCAACGATCAGACTATATCGATTAGTACACAGGCAATTATCGTGGGTGAGGTTGAAGGGCAAGCGGATGTGATTCTAGTCGCTATGCCTATGCAGGACTTCGAAAATGGCGAGGACTTCTTACAAAACCAGACTAATATTCAATTAACACCTGCCGATTCTTTCCAACCAACAGAGGCGGAATTAAATGCTATGTTGGAGGAATTTGAATTACCAGCCGATTGGGTCTTTACTACAATTCCTGTTACACAGATCATTGGTAGCAGGAGTTTAAACGGAGCGCAAGCGGTGATTGAGGCGCAGATTGGCTTATCGCGTGACGAACGGCGTAGTCTGACAATTAGCCGAGAAAATTACTTTAACCCCTACATACCCCGCACAAACCCTCTCTTTTTAGGAGATGGAGATGATTTTGATCTCTACATTGGTGTGTTACTACCTCAAGAAGATGCTCGCTTGCTAGAGGTGATGATTGACGGAGGCTATCAGGTTAGCATAACGAGTGCAGACATGGACCAATTACCGGAGGGTACCGTCGCGGTGAACGTCCCTGCGCCGTCGTTGGTGTTTGATGATGTGCTCGCTATTGGTGATCGTGTTGATATATTAGCGGCACTGTCATTCGTTGACGCTGATGAGGAATTCCAAGAACTTGTTCCTGTAAACACTTCAGATGCATCTAATCAATGGCTCGTACCGTTGCCGGACACTGCGGAGACAACCGAAGGCACGCCACAATTGGTTATCCAGCAGATCATTTCTGACGCGATTGTGTTACAGGTATCGGATAGCATCACATTGGCAGTTTCAGCTGAAGATGCAACAATCCTGAATTATTTGATAGATGCAAACATACCGTTAGCACTCGTCCACTCAGATTAGTGCGTTGATATCTCTAAAGCAAAAAGAAAAGCGATCTTGCGGGATCGCTTTTTATGTATCTTATCATTTATAACCGAATTTAACTGCTAGCGCGTTTGGTGATCCGGCGTAAGCCCTGATATTGTGGATTACCCTGAATTTGTGCCCAGCGGTCTTCTCCACCATCCGTATGCCATTCCACCACATACAGCCCTTCCGGGTCTTCGTATTCCATATTGGGTGTCAGGTTAAACAGCATTTGACGAAGCACACCGATCAATTCCTTACGTTTTTCACCGGTACGCAGGACGAAGTAACTGCCCGGCACCCACTCAAAACGCACAGGCATGCCATTCCAATTGCCTTCCATCATAATCGGCGCGACTGCCTGTGTACAGTTCATGTACAGCCCCTGTAGACGATTCTTCCACAGGGTATGGTTAATGCGCTCCTCAATATAATAAGGGCGCGGTTCTGGCGTAGAATAAAACCACTTCCGTGCGTCTGTTGCCATAGCGAGAAAACCTCCGCGATTCTGTTACGTTGCATTCACCCCATAAGTGTACCTGAAATCAAGCACTTCGCCAGATCATTTAGCGAATATTCACGTCGATATCAATTGGCATGAGCATTTGCGGTTGCTGACTGAGCATTTTCACACCATTGGCAAGATGCCGTAATTGCCAGAATGGATTGAGCGCTTCGGCGTTTTTCACCTGTGGCATGAGCATAAACTTAGCCTTTTCACGGATCATCGCCAACGGTGCATCTTCCGGCAAATCGCCGAGTTCACGCGCTTTTTTGAGCGCCGTTTGCAAATCACCGAGTTCATCAACCAATCCATGCGCCAATGCTTGCTCACCAGTCCACACACGCCCACCACCAGCTGAATGTACCGCTTCTACACGCATATCACGGGCGGCGACCACCCGCGCAATAAATTGATCGTAGATATGTGTGATAATTCCGCGCACCTGTTGCCGTTGTTGTTCGGTGTAGGGTTTACTCACGTCAAACAGATCCGCATTTTGCCCACGGTGCAAAGTCTCGTAGGTAATCTGCGCTTTTTCCAGCAGACCACCCGTGACAGGTCGCAGAGAAACCACACCAATGGAGCCAGTAATCGTGCCCGGTTGCGCCACAATATAATTACCCGCCGTCGCCAGATAATAGCCGCCGGATGCGGAAACATTGTTCATATAGACGACAATTGGCACTTTGTCCGCTAGTTCATGTAGCGCGTTGACCATCGCCTCAGAAGCTGTTGTCGAACCACCGGGCGTATCCATAAATAGAATCACCGCGCCAATGTGGTCGGCATTTTGCATCAATCGGCGAATCTTTTGTATCAGTGTGACATCGCCCACACGCTCACCGCCAATCAACGGCAATGGAACATCCACCGGTGGACTCACACTCTCGCCATCGACAATCGTGCCGGAAACATGCAACAACGCTACCACTTTTTCAGGGGATTTACGGCGTTTTTTCAGTAACAGTTTTTCTGCACGTTTACGGGGGACAAGATGTTTATCATTCAGATGCGCTGGCAACTCACTTTCATGACAGACCGCATCAACAAATCCTTTTTCATGCGCGATGGTGTCTACATAGGGGGCATTGTCGATAAAATCTCGTACCGCATCGGGGGTAAGTCCGCGCCCTTCCGCAATGCCACGCACAATCATGTCATAACGCGAATCCAGCAACCAGTTCAATTGTTCCCGTGCTTCCGGCGACATTTCACTGCGCGAGAAGGTATCCCCCGCACCTTTATAGGGCGAAATGGCGATCACATCAAACGTCACCCCGATCCTATCCAACGCATCTTTAAGGTGTGCCGCACCCTGTTGAATGCCAGTCGTCATTAACAGCCCGCCCGGTTGCAAGATAATCTCATCCGCGACACTCGCCAGATAATAGGCACCTGTCGTGTACATCGCGCTATAACACACCACCCGTTTGCCACGTTCACGCAGACGTAAGATGCTGTTACGGATGCTTTGTAAATCGCCAAGAGGGAGCATGGGCGCGCGCAAATGCAAAACCACGCCCTGTGTGCGCGGATCATCTGCAATCTGTTGAAACAGGCGTTCAAGACCAGTCACGCTCAGAGGTGTATCGCCCTGAAACCGTCGCCGTAACCACCCGCGAGGTTCATCAAATGTCGGCAGTGTGCCTGCTAATGCAATATAGACATAATCCAGATGTTTGAAGCGTCGCCTGCGCCAATTACGAAACGAAAACCATGCACGACCCAGCCAACGAAAAGGGTTTAACCATCCAATAATCCGTAAAATTCGCTTTACCATTTTCTACCTATAATCCGCTTTCGTATTAAATTTCCAATATTTACAGTGTTAAGCGTCCCAACTCACAAATATGATAGGATTGTAGCATAGGGATAAATTGATCAAAGTCGCATTACGGGTTAAACAATATCGGCGGAATCTGTACATAATAGCGCTATTGTCAATCATGGAATCGTATACTGCGGGATTTGCAAGATATTAACATCCGGTTCAATGTGTGGCTGGTAACAATATAAGGTGAAATATCTGGTGCAAAGTTGACTCACAAAAATGTAAATCAGTCGGATACAAGCTGGATAACACAGGTCAGTCGTTGGTTAATTGATCCGGTTGTGCCCACCTCGGTTGAAGATCGTCAGAAAATTCAGATACTATCGATGATCTGGATGGGACTCATAGGCATAGCGTTGTTCGGGGCATTACCCTATCTTGCTATGAACCCGAATGACATCACAGGGATATACACAACACTCATCGGCATTGTGTTTATCACGGCATGCTATGTCCTCGGCAGAACAGGTTATTATACTGCCGCCGCGTGGGGCACGTTCGCCATCATCACCCTAACTACTTTCGCGCTTGGGATCTCCACAGCAGAAAACGCCTACCTCACCCTGATCTACCTACTCATTCCTATATTGGTGAGTGGTATCTTATTCAGCACACTCACGATGTTGATGATTTCGGGTTTATTTATTTTTGCGATGGCACTTCTGCCTATCGTCTTCGACCATATTATCTTCGAGAATTTGCTCGCCGGTCCAATGAGTCTGGTGATGTCACTTTCTATTATGCTCTTTATCGGCACACACTTTGGTCATTGGCGCATCAAGCAAACCTCACAAAAGCACGCCTCCCCGCCCGATCATCTGTGGCATATGATCGAATTATCATCAGATATGATCGCGATACATCGTAACGGAAGATTAGTTTACATCAATCAGGCGGGTGTAGATTTACTGGGTGCGGACTCATCCCGACAACTCATCAATCGTGATATGTACGACTTCCTTCAACAGAACTCAAGACGTACATTACCTGCACAAATCGTCCGGTTTGATGTCAGCGATCAGTATGTCATCACGACAAGCGAGAAACTTACCCGTTTAGATGGTGAAATGATTGATGTCGAGGTCACAACTGATCAAATTATTTATGAGGGAGCGCCAGCAACACAGATTATCGTACACACGCTAAATAAAACTACGCCAATTGCGGATCGCATCCAACAACAATTTCTTGAGTTTACGGATGATCTAATTCTGGTACATCAGAACAATGGACATATCACTTATGCTAACGAGGTTAGTGTCCAAACCACCGGCTACACCCCGCAAGAATTAATTGGCAGGCAAATTGCTGAGGTTATTCCTGCTTATTATGAAACTGCCTTGCAACCACACATCACAGACACAGGGAGTTTCTCTCCAGATATTGTCCATACCACCATGCGGAGCAATGGCAGAAGACCCGTCAGAATTCAGACCCGCCCACTCCACCCTGACCATGTTGATAGTGATCGTATGGTCATCGTCCGAGACGCTACCGAACATGAAATTGATAAACAGGCATTAGATCAAGCAAATCGGCGTTTTGAGAAAATCATGCGTTCAGGCACGGTTGCAGTCGCGCTCATCAGTAACGAAGATTACCATTTTGTTGATGTCAACGATGTGTTCTGTGATCTGCTGAATTATGAGCGTAGTCAGCTCATCAATACCAATATTGATGACATCAATCTATGGGTGTCTGACGATTTCAAAACGTTGGTGAAGCAAATGAATGCGGGTGAATCTATCCGTGACCACAATACGATTCTTAGCGATAAGCATGGAGAAATGCATCATATCCGTGTCAGCTTAGAGTTAGTCGAACTTGGTAATGAACCATGCACTATGTTTATGGCAACCGACATCAGTCGCTATCTGGAAGCAACACGCTTGATGGGCGAACGTGAGAACCGGTATCGTATTGTCTCTGAATTGATGTCTGATTATGCTTATGGGTGGTTGGTTGAGGATGGTGAGGTTAGCCTTGATTGGATAACAGGTGCATTTGAGCGAATCACCGGTTATCGTGTTGAAGAAGCCAGACAATGGCAAGAATGGATGATAATCCATCCTGAAGACTCTGTTTCGTATCAGCATATGCTACGTATTCTCAAAAAAGGCAAGGCGCAAACACTCGATTATCGGATGATTACCAAATCTGGTGCCACACGTTGGGTGCGAGATTATGCGCGTCCAATTCTAAATAATGAAAAAGTTGTGGGTATTTACGGTGCCATACGCGATAGAACCGACCAAGTATTATCAGAGGATTCCCGTCGCATCCACGCATTAGAGCAAGCTGTTGTCGCAGAAATTGGAAGAAAGGCGTTGTTGAAGGATGTCACGCTGGATATATTGCTAGACGAAACCCTGCCATTACTTACGCAGGTTCTCAATGTGCAATATTGCAGTGTCTATGCGCTCTCTGAAGATCAAAAACACCTGAACTTGCAGAGCGCGGTGGGCTGGCAAAATCCTGTTGAGGAAGTGATCCAACTTAATGACGATAATATCTACACACAGGCGAGCTATACTCTGCTCACCAAAGAACCCGTTACAGTGTCTAATATGCACACGGAACAGCGTTTTACCCCCGGGCAATTGATTACTAACAGCGACATTATCAGTGGGTTAACAGTTTTAATTCATGGTCAATCTGATGTTCTGGGTGTGCTCGGCATCTATTCTCAAGACAATTATGCGTTCACGCTGGCAGATATTAACTTTTTGCAATCCATCGCGAACACCCTCGCGGCATATATGGAACAGCAAAAAACAGCCCGGCAAGAACGCGATCAACGACGACTTGCAGAAGCTCTGCGCGATACCGCAGAAGTGCTCAATAGTACCTTGCAATTTGACGCGGTGATTGACCGTATGATGGCACACCTGAGCAGAGTGCTCCCTTATGACGCGGCAACACTCATGCTGATTGAAGGTCAATACGCTGAAATCGTAAAATTCGTCGAATACGGTGACTTCCAGATACCGGGTAATGTGCAGTTGAATAATCCTTTGCTTATCAACGACTTACCGCTCGTGCAACATATGGCTGAACACTCAGAACCATTGGTGTTAGCGCACACACAGAAGGATGCGCGCTGGCGTGTCTTCGCACCAGAAGGCAGATGGATACAATCTTATGTAGGTGCGCCTATTCTTTTTCAGGGTGAGTTAATTGGTATCCTCAATGTGGATAGCGCCACGCCCAATCGATTTACAGATGATGATGCAAGTCGATTGATGGCATTTGCAAATCAGGCAAGTATCGCCATCCACAATGCGCGTTACGCGCAAGAGCTTAAGGAACAGGTCGAAAAACGCACAGAGCAGCTCAACATTGAACATCGTCGCCTCGAAAGTGTGTTGAAAGCGACAGGAGAAGGGATTTTTTATACCGAAGATACGATGATTTTGTTCGTTAATGACCGTATTTGTGAAATGCTAGGTTATGCACCACAAGAGTTGATAGGACGTAGAACCACAATTCTTGTGGGTCGCGAGTGGGATGAACAGGCGCAGATGCTCTGGGAGGAAGCACGCGAAACCTTAATCAATACCGAGGTTCAACATGCTGAACATCAATTGACCCGTAAAGATGGTACAAAGTTTGATGCCGCGTTGACCATTTCAGCCGCAACTGCCCCTGAATCCCATAATGATGAATTAATGACGGTCACAATTGTGCGCGATATTAGCCAGCAAAAAGCCCTAGAAAAACAACGTGAACGCTTTATATCTAGCGCATCTCATGAATTACGTTCGCCCATCACCAGCATAAACACACGTCTCTATTTGATGCGAAACAAGCCAGAGGAAATGGGTAAACATATTGAACTTATGGAACGTGTTGTTGAACGTATGAATACGTTGATCGAAGATTTACTGGATCGTGATCGCCTTGAACGTAATACATTGCCACTACGAAACCGCAACGTCGTCTTACAAAACGTGGTTGAGAAGATTACCGAAGTCATGAAAGATGATGCTGAACGGGAAGCAATCGCACTAACAACAACGTCCATTGATGACCCATTACGTGTATTTATCGACACAGATCGTATGTCACAGGTTATTACCAATATCATCAATAATGCTATCAACTATACTGATCCAGATGGGTTAATTATGGTAGAAGTCACACAGGGGTTTATGGAGGATGATGACGAGACGATGTATGCTAAGATCATCGTTAGTGACAATGGTGCTGGTATTTCAGCGGCGCATTTACCGTACATTTTTGACGAGTTTTTCCGTGGGAATAAGCATGTTCAGGGGAATGGTCTTGGTCTGAACATTGCGCGGGAAATTGTGCGTTTGCATGGCGGAGACATCACCGTAGAAAGTACCGTAAATGTGGGCAGTATCTTCACTATCTGGTTACCCACCAAAGAGGATACACTCGTTTAACGTATTATCATCAACACAATCACTTCAAAGAACATGGCAATCGTGGAGTAAGCGATTAGCAACGCAAACGGTAAATACGCTACACTTATACGAGGAAGTCGCCATCATGTGTATGTGCGATCTATAATTGAGATGAGTGATTAATCCATGCTGACCCTAATGACCGACGTTATGAATGATTATAAGAGATAAACATGCGTCGATTTTTCTTCATTGTGGTATTGCTGTGTGCGCTCGCTTCATGTGATACGACAGACAACGGTACAACACAGTCCACCCTCACACCCACAGAAGACCTACCCATTAGCGAGATTGTGCAGACCAACGCGGCGGCGAGTGGTACGCTATCATCAGCACCTACACGCACCCCTGCCGTTTTTGAACCACGACCCGAGCCAACACTTGCCTGTACCGAAGCCCCCCGTACTCGCCTGATTCTTGGCGAGCGTGGACAGGTCAGCAATAACGACCCCGAACCACTCAATGTGCGGTCAGGTCCGGGCACAGGATTCAATATTCTGGGCATTCTGGTTACAAGTGAGGTATTTACTGTGCTGGATGGTCCACGCTGTAATGGGGAATATGCGTGGTATCTGGTGATTTCTGAAGAACTACAGGGATGGATTGCAGAAGGTGATCCGAATTTGTATTATGTAGAACCGTATCTCCCGGGTTGACTTTTTGCGCCGGGGGATTAAAATACATCTATGTAGGTCGGGGCAGTGGTGGAATGGTAGACACGACGGTCTTAAAAACCGTTGCCTCACGGCGTGTGGGTTCGAATCCCACCTGCCCCAATAAAGAAGTGCGTTCTGCACTTCTTTTTGATTCTCAAATTACTGTAATTAACTACAACGTGGGTTAAAAAGCGAAGATTACCACCACTTAACATCAAAGGTAAAGTGATCAGAATCCGCAGAGGCATTAGCGCCATCGGTTTGATCGATTGTGACGGTGTAATGTTTCCCTTTTTGAGAATACCGTTTTACCAGACCACGTAACACACCGAGCGTTAAATCTCCGGGGAATGGGATGTAACCATAAACCTTCAAATGCCCATTTTTGATCTTTTGCACCTCATAATGCCCTACATTGCCCTTACGATAATTATGCTGATAGACTTCCGGTAAGTGGATAATTGCCTGTTCAACAGTGGTGACATCATCGCTTAAAACAATGTTACGGGCAATTTCTTTGCCGATAGCGATCAAATCATACGCACCCATATGTGCTTGAGTGATCGCCTCAATAACGGACATCCACAACGAAATTGGATACCATTCGTCAGGTTGCACATTTCGCAGACCATGATTATCCATGATGGGGCGCAACTGCTCCCCACGGGCACAGTTCAAAACCGCGATCATCGCCGCGCCGGAGGCTTCGGTATTGGGGTCAATCTCGTTTGTGTTCATACATGAAATCCTGAAATGAGCCAGTTTACAATAAATCATGTTGCTCGTGGAAGATACGGCAATGTTTTGTGGCATTACTCCGATTCTGGCAGAAGAAGACCTGTCACGATGTCCTTCAACTCTTTGAAGCGGAACGGCTTATTGAGATACCCATCCACATCTTGCAATTTACCGATCAGGCGATTTGCAGGGTCCTGGAAGGCAGTTGTCACCACGACAAAGATTTTTTCCAATTGACGACGCTCATTGATTGTTTCTAACAATTGCCACCCACTGACACCGGGCAAGCCAATATCAAGAATGATCAGATCAGGGCGATTATCTTCAAGGAAAGCCATCGCATGCGCCGCATCACTGGCATGATGGGCATCCATACCGATTTCCTCAATTGCAAGTTTGATAAACCCCGCAAGATCTTCAGTATCTTCAACAATTAGAATGAGCTTTTTTTTCTCGGAGTCAGACATCAACGTTCCCTCAGTTCAGCCACTTCAACACATTATGCACTGACTAGCCTTAAGAATCAAACGGGGATAGCCAAAAGTATATCGCATATCCCCGATAATCGTCTTAGGACTTTGACTCTGTGCTAGGCATCAGAATCCTCAGTCGTTGTTTCTTCATCGCCCAAATCCGGGCTGGTGTTATCTTCGCCACGTACCACACCGGCACGGTCAAGCGCATCCTCAATGTAGATAACGAACGTGTCAAAGGGTTGTGCGCCACTCAGATAACGCCCGTTAATGAGGAAACCCGGTGTACCGTTCATGCCGAGGCTTGCACCATCGGCACGGTCAAGCACCACATCACCGAGATGTTCTTGTTCCTGCAAACAGGTGGTAAAGGTGGGTATATCAAGTTCAAGGTCTTCTGCAAAACCAACTAGTATATTTTCGATGTTATCCGACGCGAGTGATTGTTGATTGTTAAACAACAGATCGTGAAATTCCCAGAAAGCCTCCTGATCATATGCACATTCCGCGCCCATCGCCGAGATATAGGCGAAGTCTCCACCCACGCCGGGGAAATCACGATACACATACCGAATGTAGCCGTCATATTCTTCTAGCAAGGGTTGGAGGGTTTGCTGGAAGTGCCGTCCACAGAATGAACACAGAAAATCACTGAATTCAACAATAACAACCGGTGCATCTTCTGGACCGAGGAAGGGGTCATCATCTTCTAGATAATCAACAGTTTGAATTTGCGCGGCAGGCGCAGACCCAACCTCAGCCAGCGCTTCGTTTAATTCCGCTAAAGTTTCGTTTAACACTATCCGCAGGGTCGATTCATCAACGGCTTCGCTATCCCCGCCGAAGAACACACCGCCTACAGCAATACCAACGAAAAAGAACAGTAGTGCGACCACGATCATGTTGATCATCCCGCCGGATACAGTGAAAACCTCGTTATCATCAGACGTGGATGCCTGTTTGGGTGGTGTATCTGTCACATCTTCTCCTTCGGCAAAAGGATCAGGCGTGGTACTTTTCTCATCTGTCACAATTACAACCTCTCAACATTTTATTGATGAAACACATCATTATTCTTTCCATTGTAGCAGAGCAATCAAGAAAAATTGATAGAAGACTGCAACAATTCTTACGCCGGATGTGCCGCCTCAAGCTCACCAATCGTTTTTTCGATCAAATCCACCGCTTGCTGGAAGGTCGATTCAGAAAAGTCGAATTTTGCCCCCGCCGCTGAGAATAAATCCGCCAGCCCCGCTGTGCCACCCAACGCCAGCGAGTCACGATATTTGGCGAATCCTGTTTCTTTATCTTGCAGATAGTTCGCCCAAATTTGGATTGACCCCATCCGTGCCATCGCATATTCGATCAAATAGAATGGCACAACGAAGAAATGTAAAGTTCCTCGCCAATCGGCGCGTATATCGTCCTCCAAACCGCTATGATCCACCCCTTTTACAAAACGTTGTGTGAGTTCCAACCATTTTTCATCACAGGCGGCGGGGTTGGTCGCTTCGTCATGATGGGTGTAAATCCAATGCTGAAAGCGTATCCCACGTGCAAGCATCACCCATGTCCGAAAAATACCACTTAGATGTTCAATACGGGCGCGGGCGGCATCTGCATCACTATAAAAACCGCCTTCGCTTTCTGCCAGATAGGGCGTAATCAACAATTCCAATGACATGGACGCGACTTCGTTGAACTCCATCGGTGTGTTCCACTGAGGTAAATAAGGCAATTGGAACTTCAAATACGCGTGGTAGGCATGCCCGATTTCGTGTACGAGGGTGTTGAAATCGCTATGCAAGCCAACGGCATTGGCAAAGATAAACGAGCGCTTGGCGTTGGATAATGAGGTGTGATACCCGCCCGGTCCTTTATTCTTACGGTTATCCAGATCAAGCAAATTCTCATCGCGCAAGGTCTTGTAATACTCCCCAATTGAACGATCAACTTTGTCGAAGATCACCTGAGATTGTTCCATCATCGTGTCAACATCCTCAAACGGCTTAAGCGGTTCCCGTCCGAATGGATCAACCATCGCGTCCCATGGGCGTAGGCGATCCACACCGAGTTGCTGACGTTGCTTTTCGTTGCGTCGTTCTAATGCTGGCACAACCACAGCTTCTACCGCATCACACAGGGCAAGGGCATCTTCTGGTGTATAGTCAAAGCGCAATTTTTCCTGCCAGATGTAGCCACGATAATCGTCATAACCGGCGTTCTGGGCGATCTGTTTCCGTAAATCCATCAATTTACGCCAGACCTCATCGAATTCATCACGATGATCTTGATAACTCTGTGTGGTTAAGCGCCATGCTTTTTCACGTGTAGCGCGTTCAGGGTCACGTTGATAGGGGCGTAATTGTGCGAGTGTTTTCTCCTCACCGTCCCAATCCACTACCTGCTTACCCCGAATCGCATAGTACACATTGCCGAGCTTGCTCTCCTCGGTGTTCAGCGGAATGTTCTCCTCACGGAATAACGCCACCTGTGTGCGTATCTTGCGTAACGGAACCGAGAAATTTTCCGGTTGCAATTCACTATCCAGCAATTTGCGGTTGAGCTTGTCCCTAAACTGGGAAATATGTGGGGATACATCATCAAGATAGCGATGGTAGCGTTTTTCAGCAGTTTCATCGACGGTATTGACGTTGGTTGCGTTATACAATCGCGTGCCCATCTCACCCGCCAGCGCGGTAAAGCGTGTGGAAGCTTCCAACCAGTCATCGAGGGTGCGCGATGTTAATTCATGGTTTAGTAATGCTTCCGCATAGGGTTTAAATTGTGCCCATTCCCAATCAAGCACAGTCTTCGTATCTTCAGGTAAGGTTTCGAATTGTGACATTAGGTCGCTCATGCATCGTACTCCGTGATCGTTTTTTCAATGAGTGCTACAGCTTTACCGAGTGAATCTGTATCAACGGCGAAGTTTGCTCCGGCAGTGTTATACAGCGTCGGGATGTTGGCGGTACCACCGAGCGATAACGCCGCCCGATAATCCCGCACCGCCTGTGCTTGGTCTTCTAGCGCGTTCGCCCAAATTTGTACCGCGCCCAATTGTGCCAGACCATATTCAATATAATAGAAAGGACGGCGGAAAATATGCTGTTTACGATGCCAGCCTGTCTTTTTAATGTCTTCCAAACCCGTATAATCAATTCTGTTGTAAGTATCCCACAGTTCTGCCCATTTATCATCACAGGCCACGGGGTCTGCGGCAACATCTCCGCTGGTATACGCCCAATGTTGGAAGGAATCGACGATTGCCATATAGGGCCAAAAGTATAGGATTTTCTCCAGATGTTGCACACGATCACGGGCGGCATCAACCTCATCATAATAACCGCCTTCGCTTTCCAGCAAATAGGGCGCGGCGAGTAGCTCCATCGCCATCGACGCGACTTCGTTAAATTCCATCGGGGCACGGCGTTGTGCGGTATACATCCCTTGCTGAAGAATCTCCAAGTTATGAAAAGCATGCCCGAGTTCATGCAAAAGTGTGCGTACATCCCCCTGCATGCCGGCGGCGTTCATAAACACAAACGGGCTACGGCTGAGGGGTAAGCTGGTACAAAATGCGCCGGGGCGTTTGTTCTTGCGATTGGGTAAATCCAGCATATCGTTCTCGCGCATTTGCACATAATAGTCGCCCAATTGCGGATCAACCTTATTGAAGACATCCACCGCCTTTTCTTCAAAATCACCGATGTCATCATAAGGTGTCAATGGCGCTTTGCCTGAGGGGTCAACTGATAAATCCCACGGGCGCAGGTGATCTACACCGAGGCGCTGACGGCGGCGTTCATTGGCGCGTTCCACCGCCGGAACAACCACTTCAAGGATTGCCTTGTGGAACGTTTCGCAATCTTCAGGCGTGTAATCAAAGCGCTTAAGTTGTTGCCACACATATGCTCGATGATTCTCAAACCCAGCATTCTGAGAGATTTGCTGACGCACGTTGAAGACCCGCGTCCAGATGTCGTTCATCGCTTCGCGGTCTTGTAAACGGCGCTCCATACCCAAACGCCACGCTTTTTCTCGTACCGCGCGGTCATTATCTTGCAGAACTTTATTGAATTGGACGAGTGTCATTTCCTCACCCTCCCATTCAACCGTCTGTGCGCCTGCGAGCTTAGAGTATTCCATGCCGATTTCGTTTTCTTCGACCAATAAAGGTAAATTCTCATCACGGAACAGGGCAATATCTGCTTGCATCCGTTGCAATGGGATTTCAAAACCATCCGGTTTTAAGCCACTATCAACCAATTTTTGACT